>CAYQFM010000095.1:0-8514 GCA_964416735.1 uncultured Iamiaceae bacterium
AACCAGGGTGGACTTTCCGGACCCTGACCTACCAACGAGGATGGCGTGTCCGCCAGCGGGTACGGTCAGCGATACGTTGTCGACCGCGTTCATCGAGTTCACATCTGGGTAGCGGTAGGTGACGGCGTCGAAGCGAATCTCAGGCGATGTCTCAGCGGAAAACACCTCATTGCCATCGTGTACCCGCTCGGGAGCGTTGCTGATTTCCCATAACCGACGCGCGGCCGCCAGGGAGTGATCCAGGTAGCCGGTTGCATCTTCGATACCTCGGGGGCCCTCGAAGGCGCGGAAGGTGGCCGCCGCCAGTCCAGCTATCACGGCGGGTTCCAGGATGTCCCATCCTGCAGCAACCACGGAAGCTGTTGCGACGATGGAGAGAAAGACGTTTGATCCGCGACGCAGGCCCGTTAGATCTCTCGCGTGGGTGGACAGCTCGGCGATGACGTTTCCTTCGGCTTCCATCTCTTCGAGGCGCTCGGCTCCGCGGCCGTAGCCGAGTACCTCGTCGATGCCGTGAATGGTGTCACTGACGTGGTGGGTCAGAGCACGACGTTGCGCGAGCACCTCTCTGGTTCCGATCATCGAAGCGCGTGTGCCCACGAATGGAATGACGAAGAGTGAGATCATCAGGCAGGTCGTGGCGATCCAGATCGGTTCCCACCCCACCCGGGAGGCGGCAACCACGACCGCCCCGAGGCCCACTAGGTAGGCGGATACGACCGGTGCAAACGTGTGTGCATAGACGACCTCGATTCGGTCGACGTCGCGTGTGAGGCTGGTGAGCAGATCGCCGGAACGCGAATGCGAAACGATGGCGGGCGCCTTGGGCCACAGTTTGGAGAACACGTATACGCGTAGTAACTCGAGTGCCTTGAACGCCACGTAGTGACCCGTGAACTGTTCAAAATAAAAAGCCAGTGCTTTTGTGAGAGACAGGACAACCAGGATCACCAAGAGCTTTCCGGTGGATCCCCCGCCACTGATGAGGCTGATCACGCCACCGGCGGCCGTTGCAAACAGGGCGAGGTCCAAGGTGAGGTTGATGATCCGGAACACGGTTGAGATGAGCAGCGGAGCGTGTACCGGCCGGGTTATTCCGAGCAGCCAACGAAGCAGTTGGCGCAGGTTGGCAGGGGTGGGTTCAGACACGGGTGGGCTCCTTGACGGGGCTGAGAGAACCGGCGCGAAGGGCGTAAACGGTGTCGGCGATACGCACAAGCGACGAACGGTGAGTGACCATCAACAGTGTCCAGTCCCGTGGCAGTGCATCGAGTGCCTCGATGATGCGTGCCTCTGATTCGACGTCGACCTGACTGGTCGGTTCATCGAGTAGCAGGATCCGTCTGCCCGAGAGAAGTGCGCGTGCAAGCGAGATCCGCTGTGCTTGGCCGCCTGAAATCAGAGTTGCGCTTTCGCCCATGTCGGTCTGGATACCGTCGGGCATCCGTTCGATCTCGTCCGCCACATTTGCCAGGCGGAGCACCCGCCACATCTCCTCGTCGGTGGCATTACCGCGCGCGAGCCTCAGGTTGTCGGCGATGGTTCCTGTGAACATCCAGGTCGACTGGCTCACCGTGGCGCTGAGTGAACGCACCTGTTGCGATGTGAGGTGGGCCAGATCACGACCGTCGATGACGATCCTGCCCTCCTGCTTGGGTATCGATCCACGCAGTAATCCAAGCAGCGTCGACTTGCCTTCGCCCGAGGGCCCCATGATTGCAATGCGTGCACCCGTGGGCACCGAAAGATCCACCCCCGCAAGCACCGGACCGCGTCCGTAATCGAATTGCACGTTGCTGAGCTCGATAGCCGGTCCGTTCCGGTCCACGTCGGGTGAGGGAGACGGCTCCGTAGTCAGGTCGAGTGTGTCGAGATCGCCGGTGTGCTCGTAGAAGCCGCGGATCTCCTTCTGTGATGCCATTCCTCCCATGCCGATGTAGAAGAACCCGGCCACCTGCTGGAGCGGCTCCAGAAGAAGGAGAATAGAGAGGGCGATGATGAGGACGTCGCCGTTGCTGAGGTGATCCCCGCGCACCGCTGTGAGCCAGATGGTGGTGCATATGAGAACAAGCGAGAAGATTCCGTCCATGACGACGATGACCACCTGGTTGCCGGCCAGCAGTTTCATGATCGTGCCGCGGTTCTTCTCGCCTTCGATTCTCAACTCTTCGGTTATCCGGTCACCTGCCCCGAGCAGGCGGATGGTGACCAGGTTCCTGATTGCGTCCAGGTATCTGACGGTGAGCGCTGCACGCTGCTCACGTGAGTTGGCTGATGTCTTGCGAAATACTCGCATGAACCCGCCGATTGCCAACGGTATGACAGGAATCAGCGCCAACACGACGAATCCGACGACTGCGTCGATGAAGATCCCAATCCACACGAGCACGGCAACGGGGATGAGCATCGCTGCCATGGTGGAGCCGAAATAGACCTGGCGGAACTCGGTCACTCGTTCTGCGCTGTCTGTCATCATCTGGATCACCCGGCCGGGCGGGTATTCGTCGCGCTCCGATCGTGGCGCCGATGCCGCCGCGTACTGGCGGGTGAGTATTTCGTCACGGATGCGCCGTTCCTCGGCCCGAGCCGCCCGTCCGCCGTAGGCGAGTTCGACCGTCGCCAGAACACCTGCAAGCACTGCGAACACGCCCGTGACCGCTAACGACGATTTCGTGGGGCCCGAATCGAAGATCCGTCCGATCCCGGCAATCGCACCGAGCGTGGCGAGTGCCGAGCTGAGACGCAGGACGCCGACGAACCGAGTGTCTCTGCTCCCTTGTGGCGAGACGACCGGAACTTTCGACCGGTGACTTCTCTTCAAGTCGAGAACCTTTCATGATCGTCCGTGAGCTTGCTGATGCAGGTCATGCCGCTTTCCGAAGTGGAGAAGACGGTGGAAGCGTAGTAAATGTTAGGCATCCTGAACGACCTCAGAGGTGACCAACGAACTGACAACGTAAACCATGCTGATGGCGTTTGGCGATGCCGTGGGGGGTAACCGGTACGATTCGATTCGTAACATTCCAACCCCTGAATTTGTTCCATCAATATACAGATTGTTAGGTTGTCCTCTCATGCAGACTAAGCCCCCCCTAATGTGGACTCGACGCTTGTCGACTTTTGCAATTGCCCTGATCGTTGCCGCCCTGGCATTGATGGCGGTTCCGATCCGTGCCGACGCTGTTGGAGAAGTGGGTACCTTTCTCACGGTTTCGGCCGCAGCGGACGGGCTCAGCATTCACGTCGAGGGTGATGGTTACACCGGCCTGCCCAATGCCTCGACCAATGCCCCAGCGGCTGGCCTGCTCGTGGTTCTACGTGACGCTGCCACGATGCCGGACTCTGCGATAAACGCTGATACGTCTCTTCCGCCGGCGGCGAAGTACATACCGAAGGCTCTCATTGCGCCCGATGGATCTTTCGCAGCAGACCTCGTGGCACCCGTGGCGAAGTTGAGCCCCGATGCCAACTACGAGGTCATCGTGTGGGTTGCCCACGGCTACATCACGCCTGAAACCCTTCTGGACACGGTGCCATTCGAACTGACCGATACACAGAAGCAGACTTTGTTCCCCGACTGGACCGCACCGACGACCACAACGACCGCTGCACCCACGACTACGACCACCGCAGCGCCGACGACCACGGTGGCACCTCAGACCACGACGACCGCTGCAGCTTCGCTACCGGCTGGCCAGCGCTGCGAAACCGTCACCGTGCCCGGACGTAGTGGCGTCCCTCAACTGAACTGGGGAGTGAAGTCGAGCTTCGTCGCCTATCTCGACAGTGCCGCCAGTGGCGGCAAGATCACCGTGTCCAATGGAGCCGCCCGTGTCGGGATCGGCTTCACCTGGGGAGCAGGTAGCGGGACCTTGGACGCTTCGAACCGTGGAACGCTGAGCTTCCCGGGATCCGTCAACTTCACCGCTCATGGCGGTGCGATGAACCTCACTCTGTCGAATCTCCGTGTGCGTGTTACCGGTCCGAACGTGGGAGTCCTGATTGCCGATATCCAGTCTGTGGATATGGACGGAAACCCCGCTGGGGGCACCGGCGTCAGCATGGCGAATCTCCAGTTCTCCTCGCTGAACAGCAGTGGTGGAACCTCATCGGTGACGATCACTGAAGAGGGTGCCAAGGCATTTGCCGGGTTCTATAAAGCAGGGGATTCAATGGATCCGTTGACGCTGTCATTCTCCGGCGCAAGTGGCCCCACCACCGAACTGCGTTGCTATGACGCTCTGGGCAACCTGATCAACTCGACACCCGGGTCGGGCGCGGTCGGCGCGAACAACCAGCTTCCCAGAACCGGCTCCGGCACGACGACGCTGTTCTTGGTGGGCGCATCCATGAGCGTCCTCGGTTTCGGACTGCTGTTTGCTTCCAAAAAGTGGCGATGGACGAATCAATGAGGGTGACCTCGAGGACCAAGTTCGCTGCGGTTGCCATAGTGCTCGCCTTTGCACTGTTCGCAGCCGGGTGCTCCAGCGGCTCAGAATCTGGTGATGCCGGAGGATCGAAGGCCACCTCGACACAAGGTGCAACCGGCTCGACTTCGGGGTCCGCTTCTGGCTTTGAAGTAAGCAATGCGGTGAACGCTTTGGATCTCAAGGGTCCCAGCACGGTTCCCGAGACTCCCGAGGTCGAACCGTTGGCGACCGGCACGACCCCGAACCTTCCGACCACGTTCACAGATTCACGCGGCCGGTCCGTTGAGATCACCAAGGCTGATCGGATCATTGCGCTCGATCTGTACAGCACCCTCACAGATACGGTTATCGGTCTTGGCCTGTCGGACCGCCTTGTCGGCCGGGCAAAGTCTGATACGCAGCCGTCGCTCAGCGAGTTGCCGGTCGTCTCGCAGAACGGCCTCGACCTGAACGCAGAAGCCGTTCTCAACCTGCATCCGGACGTGATCCTGACCAACCTCACCATCGGTTCAGAGCGGATTTACGAAAGCTTGGAATCCGCTGGCGTCAAGGTCGTGCGGTTCGAGAATGCACCCGAGATGGCCAACATCTCCACCTCGATCGAGCAGGTTGGTGCGGTCTTTGGTGTACAGGATTTGGCCAAGAAGCTCGCCGAACGTGTCGAGTCGGAGTTGCGGGACGCACAAAAAGAGATCGAAGCGCTCGCCGCGGAGACCCCTCGAAAGCCGCGGGCAATTGTCGTCTACGTCCGAGGCAACGGGGGCATCTTCTTCATCTTCGGACCCGGATACGGGGCTTCGGATGTGATCAAGGCCGTTGGACTCGATGATGTTGCAGGGTCGGCTGGAGTCGGGGATCTCGTTCCTGCGAACGCCGAGGCCTTCATATCGATGGACCCGGAGATAATCCTGACGATGGAGGACGCACTCGACACGGCGGGTGGTGTGGACGGACTCCTTGCCAGGTCCGGCGTGGCGCAGACTGTTGCTGGAAAGTCGCAGAGGATCATCGTTGCTGCGGATAACCAGCTTCTTGCATACGGACCTCGAACTCCGGCGAATCTGTTGGCGCTTGCGCGGGTCATCTACACGGATGCTTCGGGCGGCTGAGTCAGCCGACGTGACTCCGTCGGACGTGGCTCAGTCGCCGTGTGTCTGGCAGCGCTCGTCGCGTCGGCGCCGGGCGGTTGTGGTTGGGGTGGTTCTAGGTGCAGCGCTGGTGGCCACGCTGGTGGCGTCTGCATCCGTCGGTCAGTTCAGCACCAGCCCTTCGGAGGTGTTGAGTTCGCTCTGGAACACAATCATCCACGGTGTTGATCAGAACCGATCGACATTGGATGCGACCTTGTGGTCCATCCGCTTTCCGCGTGCTGCCTTGGCGGCCCTGGTCGGTGCGTGCCTGGCCGTGGCCGGTGCGGTGATGCAGGGCGTATTTGCCAATCCTCTTGCTGAACCGAGCATCATCGGGGTCAATTCGGGTGCATCGGTCGGTGCAGCGGTGATCTTCGTGTTCGGGCTGTCATCGACGTCGAACTGGCTGCTGCCTCTTGCTGCGTTCGCAGGCGCGATCGGCACGGTTCTGGTTGTCTGGATGGTGTCGCGCTCTGGAGGAGCTGCATCCGTGATCACCCTGATTCTCACGGGAATAGCTGTTAATGCCGTAGCGGTGGCTGCGACGAGCTTCCTGGTATTCCTTGGTGATCGTGCTTCTCGCGAGCAGATCGTGTTCTGGCAACTCGGCACGTTCTCGGGTGCGACCTGGGCGGAGGTCGCCGTGACGGCGGGAGTATTCGTGGTGGGATTTGTTGCGTGCCTGATGCTCGCAAGGCGCATCGACGTGTTGGCATTGGGTGACAAGGCGGCATCCTCGACGGGAGTGGCGGTCGATCGACTGCGGCTGATGGCGGTAGTGCTGGTTTCGGTGCTGACGGCGGTAGCGGTCGCCTTCGCCGGTGTCATCGCATTCGTCGGGCTGATTATTCCGCACGCCATGCGTCTCACTGTTGGCCCGTCACATCGCTATTTGATTCCGCTCTCTGCACTGGGTGGAGCACTGCTGCTGAGCCTCGCCGACATGGCTGCCCGTACGGTCATTCCGTTCTCGGATCTGCCGATCGGGATCTTCACCGCCGTGGTGGGTGGGCCGTTGTTCCTGATGATGCTGCGCCACACGTTGCGCGGCTATCGGATGGGTTGATCGAGATGGTTCTGGGAGATGTGGTTCTAAGCGTCGAGGCCGCCACCGTCCGGGTCTCCGGAACAACGATTCTGGATTCGGCCGAATTGGAACTGAGCGCGGGTGAGGTGACCGTGATCGTCGGCCCTAATGGGGCGGGGAAGTCGACGTTGTTGTCTGTGGCCTCGGGCGAGCGCAAGCCTTCAGAGGGTTCTGTCAGCCTGATGGGACGTGATATCTCGCGTATCGGGGTCCGGCAACTGGCCAGGGAGCGTGCCTTTATGCCCCAGGATGCAGCGGTCGCGTTTCCCTTCACCGTTGGTGAGGTGGTGTCAATGGGACGAACCGCTTGGGGTGATACCGCCGCCACGACCACAGATGTGGTGGCTGGAGCTCTGGAGATGACAGGGCTTGTGTCGCTTGCGGATCGCGCCGTCACGACGCTGTCGGGCGGCGAGCGCCAACTGGTTGCATTTGCACGGGTGATCGCTCAGGCAACGCCGGTGAGCGAGGGGAGTGTGGTTCTACTCGACGAGCCCACCTCGGCAATGGATATTTCCCACGCCGAAACAACGTTGAGCATGGCCCGAGATCTTGCATCCGATGGCGCAGCGGTCGGTATCGTGCTTCACGACCTCGACGCGGCAGCGGCCTACGCGGACAAGGTCGTGATCATGGATTCGGGGCGGGTGCGAGACGTCGGACCCGTCGATCGTGTTTTCGACAGTGAAATATTGTCTGACGTCTACAACACACCGATCGAGGTCTTCTGCCACGATGGTCGACTTCGTGTTGCCCCCGAGCGCAAAGTCGCTGGGATCACCGCCTGATCTCGGAACCAGATACCCCGGAACCATCTCGGCGTTCGGTTGCCCAGCGAATTGCATCGTGGGCGAGTGCGGGGTGGAACTGCCACTTGTGGAGCTGGGACTCGACGGCGTCGGGTTCCTCGCCAATTTCCAGCAGGGAAAGGGCAAGTAGGCGCGCACGCTCCTTGCGATCCTGACCGTTGGGATGTGTGGGAGGTGTTGTGACCCATGTCTGATGTTCGGTCCTCAGGGACTCTGGAAGGTGCTCGAGCTGACGGAGGTTGAGCGGTGGGAGCTTACGTCGCACGAGGTAGACGCCGGTTCCGTGAAAGCGGGCAACGCCGAAGTGCGCGGCACGCTCCAGGCTCCTCGTGAATGGTGAGTTGCGGCCGCCCCGCATACCCACTCCGAGCGAACGGGCTGTTTCGATGAGGTCAAGCGAGAAGCCATTGGGATTGTCGTCGAACTCGTAGGCGATCTTGCGCAGGAGCCAGACGGTTGAGGGACCGAGAATGCCCAGCCAGAACTTCTCGACATAGGTGGACCGAGGGTCGTGACCAAGTCGGTCGATTACCGCATCTGGCCATGGCTCGACCGTGAGCACCGTGGGACGAACTGGAGCTTGTGTTGCCTGCAAGGGAATTCTCCTCTGTCGATAACCGATAATCGATGACCGATGCGAAACCGATCGGCTGACATGTTTCATGTAATTTCAATATTTGTCAATATGTTTGAAATTGGTGTGCTGCCGGGTTTCAGATTTCGAGTGGTTGAATACTTGACCAAGTAGGTAGGATTTAGTCTCGACCAGTTAGCGCAAGATGGAGAGATCCACCCATGGCGAGCTTCCGAGATCTGCTCAATACCACCAGGGAAACTGTTGAAGAGGTGACCACCCGTGAGGCCGAGGAGGCACTGACGAACCCGGGCGTGGTCCTCCTCGACTGCCGTGAAGCCGACGAGTACGAGATGGGCATGATTCCCGGGGCGGTGTTCATTCCCAGGGGCCACTTGGAGAGCCAGGTGGAAGGTCGCATCCCAGACCGCGACGCCAAGATCATCATCTACTGCGCCGGGGGAGTGCGGTCGGTGTTTGCCGC
>CAYQFM010000096.1:0-8314 GCA_964416735.1 uncultured Iamiaceae bacterium
GTCGCGCCATCCACGGCATGAAGATGAACTGGATGAAGACAAACGGCAGTAGGACCAAGATGAACATGGCTCCACTGATGAGAACCACGACGGAGAAGATACGACCCAGGTCGGATTCAAAGGTGATGTCGCCGAATCCGAGCGTGGACATCACGGTCAGGGTCCAGTAAACGCCCGTTGCCCAACTGTATGAACGTCCTTCACTGCCCATGATCTCATGGAAGATCGTCGAGTAAAGCAGGACCAGGAACAACAGACCGACGGTCAGCCAGATGACGACGCGGATGTTGCGGCGCCGGAGTGGCTGCACGATCGAACTCAGGATGAGGGCGAGTGCTTTCAAGATGACACCATCCGGGTAGGCCGCTTCCGGAAAGTTAGCTGAATTGGGTTTGGATCAGATGACCGTGATCTCGACCGCTTGCGAACCCTTCGGCCCGGGGCCGATTTTGAACCGTACGCGATCGCCCACGGAGAGCTTGCGCCAATCACCTTCGGTGACGTTGGTGTGGTGCATGAAGATGTCATTGGCACCTTCGTGGCTGATGAATCCAAAGCCGCGGTGCGTGTGGATGGTCGCAATGCGTCCCGTTACATGCCGCTTCCTCGACGAAGCCCCATCGATGCGCTCTCGTCGGGCCCCTTGGTTCCTGTCCTCTGGCCGAGCAGTTTTCCGTTGTCCCTTGACCCTGTCGGCCCCGTCGCGATTCTTCGGACGTTCACGATTGCTGGGACGTTCACGATTGCTCGGACGTTCGCGCTTGTTGGAGCGCTCGGGTTTCGTGTGGGGGTGGTTGGAAGAGGGAGTGGTGGAACGAGTCGGAGACGTCTGTGTATGTGTGGTCGATGTATGAGTAGTCGGTGTATGCGCGGCAGATGTAGGTGAAGGAGCGGATGTCGCGTTGTTGGTCGCCTTCACCCCCAGGCTCTTTCTCAGGACGGATCCGGCCTTCGCGGTTGTCTCATCCATGAGGGCAATGACGACACCGCCGGCACCGGCCCTACCTGTGCGGCCCGACCTGTGGATGTAGGTATCGACATCTGCCGGAAGATCGAAGTGGATTACGCAGGCCACGTCGTCCACGTGGATACCGCGCGACGCCACGTCGGTGGCGATGAGCGCCCGCGCCTTCCCGTCGGCAAATGCTTTGAGCGCGCGGTCACGCTGTGCCTGGCTGCGACCACCGTGTAGTTCCGCCGCGGTAATACCGAAACCGGTCAATTGTTTGGTCAGGCGGCTCACGCCGTGACGTGTGCGACAGAAGACGATTGCGGAACCGTTGTCGGCAATGAGCTTCGCCGTGGTGGCAACTCTGTCGCTGCGGTCGATGCGTCGGAACTCGTGATCCTCGATGCGAACCGTCGGATTGGTGGCGGCAACTTCGTGTCGCACCGGGTCTGTCTGGTACTTCTTCACCAGCGAAGCTACGGGTCCGCCCAGTGTCGCCGAAAAGAGTTGCGTCTGTCGGGCTGGGCCTGTCTGATCGAGAATGCGTTTGACGGCGGGGAGGAAGCCCATGTCCGACATCTGGTCGGCTTCGTCGATGATGACGTGACGGACCTTGTCCAGGCGAAGTGCCCGTTGGTTGATGAGGTCCTCGAGGCGTCCGGGACACGCGACGACGATCGTTCCGGGCTTGGAAAGTGCCAGGCGTTGCGGTCGATCGCTGACGCCGCCGTAGACCGAAACGACCTTGCGTCCGCGGACCTTGGCCAACGGGGCGAGTTCGCCGCTTACCTGAACACAGAGTTCACGCGTCGGCACCAGAACAAGGGCCTCGGGTGAGCGGGGTTCGCCGGATCGGTTGGGAAGGCCTGCTACAAGCGCGAGCGCGAACGCAATGGTCTTTCCCGATCCTGTCGGGGCCTGACCGCACAGGTCTCTGCCCGCTAGGGCATCTGGAATTGCCGCAGTCTGAATGGGGAATGGTTCGGTGATGCCTTGTTTGTCGAGCACGGCGACGAGGTCGGCGGGTACGCCGAGGGCATTGAAAGTATTGGACATTTTGGGGGGACTCCTACGTACGGATTCGTGACTGTCAGTTGGATGCGCGGGTGCTTACCCGGGCCTTTCGCTCGAGCCACGAGCGACCTGAGTCGACGAGATCCGAACGAGCAGGTGTCTTTGGAACGGGCCCGGATGATGTCATCCGGACAAGTTCACCTGCGGGGGTCTTCCCGTAGTCGGGCGCCATAGCGACACGATCTGGAGAAGTGAGTAGCAACGGTATCAGTAGCGCCTCAGTCTTGTGGCATCGGCGTCCCGTGTTTTTCTGGCCATGACCGTAAAACGCACAGAACCACCTGCCAAAGGCAGGCGATTCTGTGCGGTTGTGACTCCGAATTGTGTACGTGAGTTGATCAGCCGACGAGGACCGGACGGGTACGCACGGTGTCGTCCCAGGTCAGCAGGTCGAGATTGGCAGCCTGGGTCTCATCGCGCTTGGCAAAGACCTGGGCAACTTCGTCAGCCGAGAGGCGCTCGACCATGATCGACAGGCCGTCGCAGTCGCTCACGTGAGGAAGGATGGTTCGGATCAGTCTGCGGGACTCTTTGATTTCCTCATCGCCGATCTCGCCGCCGGCGAGCGCTACAAGCTGCCGAGCGGCACTGATTGCCACGTCGTGGTCGTCTATGAGACCGTCGACATACTCCGGTCCGAAGATCTGAACAAGCAACGGGTAAAGGGTCTCTTCTTCGTAGCGGAAGTGCGGACCGGTCAGGCCGGCGATGTAGCCCAGCAGCTCTCCCGCCCGACCGTTGTCACGCTCAGCAAACGCGTCGATCAGGTCGAACAGCCCGTCACGGACCAGTCGGTGCTCTTCTTTGAAAATCTTCGTGAACTCGTCGGACACTTTCTCAACCTCCAGTAAGTTGCCAGCCGGAGGGGTTCCGACCAGATCCGATCGCACACGCCCGTGTGCCGGATCAATTGTTGACATAGTTGATCGGGATTTACAAGTATTGATTCATGTCATTGGTCACACCGGTTTGTCTGGCCACTCCGATTGCTCACGCGTCGACCCCGACCGTGTTCGCAACGCCGCCCGAGATCGTGAGGGCTCGTGTGCGTCCGACGTTCGCAGCCATGTGAATTGGAGACGAGAATGTTCGTCCAGCGTTGCTTTCTTGAAGATGGTATTTTGTCTGCACTACCGCTTTGGCTCACGAGCGGCGCTGCAACCCGTCGGGTACTGAGCGTCGACAGTGAGCATTGCTGATAAGCATCGATGGCAGCAGGTGGTTCACATACCAATTACGGGAGGTCAAGAATGAAGAGCACAAACGTGGCACGCCGTGGCGGTGTGGCTGTAATCGGTGTTTCGCTGATCTTCGCAGTATCGGCGTGCGGCAAGGTGAGCGACAAGGCCGCTGAGAAACTCACCGAGAAAGCGATAGAGCAATCTGCAGGTGGCGATGTAGACATCAACTCAGAAGATGGCTCGGTCAAGGTGAAGACCGAAGACGGTTCCTACTCCTACGGTGAAGGTGTTCCCGAAGACTGGCCCGACGATGTGCCATTGCCCGATGAGTTCAAGGTGACGGGTGGTGCATCGGTGGATTCTCCCGAGGGGGGCACGAGCCTTACCGTCACCGGCACCACCTCGAAGTCCGTTACTGAGGTTGTTGACTTCTACAAGGACAAGCTCTCCGGGTGGGAGAAGACCGGCGAAATGAACTCAAATGATGGTGGCAGTCAGTTTGGCTCATCGGTCTTCTCCAAGGACGACCGGCAGCTCAGTGTAATGGCGACATCGGGTGGGGAATCGACCGATGTCGTCCTCAGCTATACAACGGGGGCAGCAGTAACGGGCGGATGATTGTGGCGGATCGTAGATCCGTCTCGTACACGACAAGATCGTGACCCCTCGCTTCGCCGTCGTCGGTACAGGGGCCATCGGTGGCCTCTATGGCGCGAAGCTCGCGGCTGCCGGTTGCAGCGTGAGCTTCCTTGCGCGCTCCGATGGCCAAGCGCTTCGCGAGCACGGCCTGAGGGTTGACTCAGTCGATGGCGACATTGTCGTCGACCACGTCGACGTCGAAGAAGATCCGGAAAGAATCGGGCCGGTCGATGTTGTCCTGGTGACCATCAAGACAACAGGCAACAGCGCTTTGGCGGCGCTGTTGCCACCGCTGGTTCGTCCGGGAACGATTGTGGTGCTGATGCAGAACGGCTTTGGGGCCGAGGACACGGTTGCGCAAATCGTCCCCGAGGCTGCAGTTCTCGGCGGGCTGTGTTTTGTGTGCGCAACCAGGTTGGCGCCGGGCCATATCGTCCACAGTGATTACGGAATGGTCACCTTGGCCGAGCACACGCCCGACGGTTCACCAGCCGGTGAGACTGCCGCGGTTCGTGAACTCGCCGACGTGTTCGAAGCTGCTGGGATACGGGTTTCTCCCCGTGATGACCTGCTTGCTGCTCGGTGGCAGAAGCTCGTTTGGAACATGCCGTACAACGGTTTGTCGGTGCTGTTGGATGCGGGAACCGACGAACTCATGGCCGATCACGGTTCGCGCCGACTAGTCGAGATCATGATGGCTGAGGTGGCGTCGATAGCTGACGCACACGGGCACGCAGTGGGCGATGGATTTGTGGCGAAGATGCTCGCCAATACCGAGAAGATGAAGCCGTACGCAACCAGCATGAAGCTGGATTTCGAAGCGGGTCGACCTCTCGAACTTCAGTCCGTGTACGACGCTCCATTGGCCGTTGCTGCGGGTCTCGAAGTTCCGGTTCCGAAGCTCTCCATGTTGGCTGCTCAACTGCACTTTCTGGACCGACGCAATCGGGGTGCCGACGCCGAGGAGAGGCCCGACGACTGATGTGTCCAGTGTCCGATGTCCGGTGGCTACAGGACACCGGACACGGTATCCTGACGACCATGCCACGACTCCGCGCTGTTCGCGACCGCCAGGTCGACACCGCGATCGAGGAGCTCATCACGATCGTCTCCACGGCGCGAGGCGTCGCGATCGCCAAGTCAGGTGACGACCAGGTGACCGTGACCGTGGGCAGCCACAGCTGGTCAGCGAAGGTCATCGCTCGCGATGCCGTCTCACTGAGCGACGCGCAACACCTCGTGGCGACCGAGCCTCGCGGTTCGAAGATCGTGGTGGCCAACCAACTCTCAAGGGACGCGAAGGATTTCCTTGCCGAGCAGAACGCGGTGAGCCGGACCTTCGGGTGGAGTTGGCTCGACCGACGTGGGGAGTTGGCACTTAACCACGCGAAGGCCTCTGGAATGATCCAGTTCGACCTCGATTCCGTAGACCGCAATCCGGCACGGCCTGGTGGATGGGGACTCGCCTCTCCTCGATCCGACGGTCCGATTCGAGGACGGGCAGGGATCAGCTACGCCGCAGCCGTCCTTCTCGATCCCACCGACCGACCGTCCATCCGTGAGGTTGCCGCCGCTGTCGGGATGTCGCACGGTGCCGTGGGCGCGGCCGCCAAGCTCCTCCGAGATGTCGGCCTGATCCGACCCGATGGTGAACCTGAGATCCCCGACCTGTTCAACGCACTGGCAGATGCATGGGGCCCGACGCGCGTCGCCCCGGTCATGAGGGTTCCCACCCGCAAGGATGCCGATCGCTTGCAGGCCAACGCTGAAAAACTCGACATGCCCGGCTGGGCCCTCGGAGGCGACGAAGCAGCGGCCGCCTGGGGGGCGCCGATGTTCCTCGGTGGCTCACGCCCGTGGGTGTGGGTCCCAACCGATGCCGATGTGCGCCGCGCCGCTCGAGCGCTGGACGCTGCACGTTGGGACGAATGCAATGCCGTGTTTGCCGTCGCGCCCACGGTCCTCGTGTGCCGGCCCCGCTTTCGCTCACCGGGGAAGGCGCATCCGGCCTTCCTTCCGACGGTCCACCCTTTGTTCCTCGCGCTCGATCTGGCCAAGGACCGGACACGAGGCCGCGAGATCCTCGACCAGTGGACCCCCGAGCACCAGGGAATACATCGTGTCTGGTGATCTGTCGCCGATCGTCCTGCCCGATTCCACTCGGCTACTCCTCGAGGCGGTCCGGACGGTTCTCGATACACCTAACCTCCCACCCGTCGTGATCATCGGCGGTCTCGCCGTAACGATGCGGGTCAGCGCGGTGGGTGTTGCACATCGAGCGACCGTCGATATCGACCTGGTGACTGGCGATTCCGAGCCTGAGGCTGTTGAAGTGATTGCCGACGTGCACTCCACACGGAGGCAACCGCTGATCATCGGTGATGTGAAGGTCGACGTCATCGCGACCGGCCCGGTGACGGACGAGGACCTCGACGGGCTCGACGACCAGAACCGTCTCTTTGTCGCCGCGCATCGATGGGCCTTCGAATCCGGCCGAATATCACGCATGATGACCACTAGATCGGAACCGCTCGACGCGCTGGTTGCCTCGACCGCCAGCCTCGTTGCCACCAAGTGCCATGCAATCGGGTTCCCGACAAGCCAGCGCCGCGCCATGAAGCACGCTTCCGACCTCCTAGACTTGTTTCGACTCGTGCAGTTCCACAATCGCAGCGGTAACCTCAGTCGCGATCTACGAGATGGTCCGGTGGGACTCGCGAGGATCGTTGCCGACGTCGTATCCCGGGAGGTGACCGCCAACCCGGTGAGCGCGACGACGCAGATGAGCGATGTGGCGCGCGAGGAACTCGACGTGGATGAGGTCAGAGTTGTCATCGGCGACTTTGTCGACGAGTTGTGTGGCTGACTGAGGGTGCTCGACATCGATCCCGGCCGAGTCAACCATTGAGATGATGTGTTCCTCACGAGGGAGCCGGTGCACCAACTGAGCTGAGCTGTGTCGTTGGGGACACGGCTGGCGAGACCTCGGAGGGCGCCTGACGTCTCGCGCGTGACCATCGGAGCAGTTCCTCCCGTTAGCCCAGAGCGGACCTTTTCAAGACGTTTGTCACACCGGTCGGTCATAGTTGTCTCGACACCGTTTCGAGGTGGACGACCCAGGGAGGGGAACTGATGACGAAGATTGAATTCGATCGCTTGATGACCGCCTGTGCTGATGATGGTTTCGACGCGGGGATCTCAATCCGAACGGAATTGGAACCGCTCGCTGGCGCTGGTGCGAAGGTGAAACCGGCCGTGTACGCGGGTGGCTTGTTCCAGACCGGTCGGAGGTGGTGGGGCTCGGGAGAAGAGCGCACCCCTGTCGACATCATCACGATCGATAACGAACCGTCGCAGGCCAATCGCCTCGAGGCCGCTCTCGAAACCCACCGTGAAGTACTCGGGCTCCCTGAGGTGAGCCTCGATCTGTCGGATCTCGAACCGTTGCCACCCCATGTTCCCCGGAGACTGTCGAGTTTCCGGTTTCCGCACAGGAACGCCGATGCCTATCTGCGCGATGCCCAAGTGGACGGTGTCGAGTTCATCAAGACCGACATCGGCCGTTCGATCTTCGATGCCACCACGCAGAACGCGGATGCTCTCATGGAGTGGTTTCCGCAAGCACTTCTGTTCGGTTTCTGGCAATCGCATCTCGGCAAGAAGGGTTCCCAGGCCAAGCACGCACGTGCCTGGGTTTCGGAGATCATCGGTATCCAACCCGCAGCGGACGACGTTCGCTCGCTTGGGTTGAAAGGTGATCCGTTGAACCTGACGGTGAATGAGGAGAAGGTCGTCTACGACAAGAACTGGCACGCGGTCTGGGACCTCGAGAGTTCAGGTCGCAAGGTGGCCGGCGCGAATCTCGAGAAGAAGAAGCTGTCGGATATCGGTCACGGACAGGTTCCGGTGACGGGTGACGACGCAAGCCTGTCGGGGGTCTCGTTCCGCACCGTCGTCCAGCAGTCGACGGTGTCTTTCGCGGCGCTTCGTCGTGTTCACACGAGTGTCGCCAGCGCCGAAGCGAGAGCGCTTCTGGCCGCAATCGGTCTCGTCGCACATGTCGGCGCTTTCGGGCGATCGTTCAATCTCCGATCTGGTTGCGATCTGCGACCAGTCAATCCCGAATGGATTTGGCTCGGCGCCTCCGGGGATACACAACTCGAACCGCTCGGCTTCGATGATGCCGTCTTGCTTGTCCACGAGGCTGCGGAGACTGCAGCGGCTGCAGGTCTGCGCACAGGCTCGAGGTGGCCGTCGCCTCTCACCGTGCAGCCAACAAAGAACCTTCACGATGCGATTCGCAAGACATTTCCGGAGCCCTGGGAGGCCTGATGCTCTCCATCGAGGTTCGGCTTCTGCACGGCACGATTAGAACCGGGTCGCCTGATGACACTGCTATGGCGGGGAGTGATAATCAGTCAGGAGAATGGCCCCCGAGTCCCGCGCGAATGTTCGCTGCATTTGTCGCGGC
>CAYQFM010000097.1:0-8203 GCA_964416735.1 uncultured Iamiaceae bacterium
GAACTTGGCCCCGACGGAGAGCCTGTACGGACGCGTCAGGCGCCCGCGGCTCCGAAGCCCAGCGACCAGCGGACGACGGCGCGTCAGTATCTCCATGAGGTTCGGTCCGAGTTGCGCAAGGTCGCATGGCCGACTCGCTCCGAGACAATCAACTACTCGCTCATCGTGTTCGTATCGCTGGTTTTCATGACCACCCTGATTTTTGCTGTCGACTGGGTGTTCACCGAGGCAGTTCTGAGGTTGTTCAACGCAAAATGAGTTCTTATAACGCTGATGACGCTGCAGTTCCACCAGACGATCAGGCCGGGTCCACATCCGACGTGATCGATGCAATTGAGCCGACATCGTCCATTGAATCCGAGGCCGCATCCGAACCCGGCGTCGGACCCGAAGTCGAGTCTGACACCGATTCTAATGTCGCATCCGATGTCGAGATTCTCGACGAGGACGAACTACTCACTCCTGCGCCACCCCGCAGGGAGAGTGCATATGACCGACCGGGCAGGTGGTATGTGGTGCATACCCAGTCCGGGTACGAGAAGAAGGTCAAGCAGAACCTCGAGGCCCGCATCACGTCGATGAACATGGAGGACCAGATCCACGAGGTGGTCATCCCCATGGAGGATGTGGTCGAGGTCAAGGGCGGCAAGAAGGTCGTCGTCCAGAAGAAGGTCTTTCCCGGTTACCTGCTGGTCCGCTGCGAACTCGATGACGACTCGTGGCACGTGGTCCGTGATACCCCTGGAGTTACCGGATTCGTCGGCCAGGGCACCAAACCTTCGCCCCTGCCGAGGCGCGATGTCGAGACCTTCCTTGCGGTCAAGGTCGAGGGTGAAGAAGCTCCCGTTGGTAAGACCGTCAAGCCGAGACTCGGCTATGAGATGGGCGAGACGGTACGGGTGAAGGAAGGCCCATTCGCCGACTTCTCGGGAGAGATCATCGAGATCAATGAGGATCAGCTGAAGCTGAAAGTCCTCGTGAATATTTTCGGTCGTGAGACACCTGTGGAACTCGAGTTCACGCAGGTGGCCAAGCTGTAGAAAGGAAACACATGGCCAAGAAGAAGGTTTCGGCCGTAGTCAAGATCCAGATCCCCGCCGGAGGTGCAACACCAGCGCCACCGGTCGGTACTGCGCTTGGTCCTCACGGTGTTGCGATCATGGACTTCTGCAAGGAGTACAACGCAAAGACCGAGGCTCAGCGGGGTTCGATCGTCCCTGTGGAGATAACCATCTACGAGGATCGTTCGTTCACTTTCATTCTCAAGACTCCGCCAACCTCCACCTTGGTGGCGGCTGCGGCCGGTGTGGCAAAGGGTGCAACGGACCCTGGCCAGATCGAGGTCGGAACGATCACCGAAGCGCAGCTGACCGAGATCGCTCAGACCAAATTGCCCGACCTCAATGCCAACGACATCGAGGCCGCAAAGCTGCAGGTGGCCGGGACCGCAAGGTCCATGGGCATCAAGGTGGTCTGAAACCCGCAAGTAATCAGACGAGCCGGAAACACCTCATCCGGACGTCGTAAATCCGTACCTCGTAGCGGGGTACCTGACCCGAGGGAGCCGAAATGGCGAAACGTGGCAAGAACTACTCCGACGCGCTGAAGCGCTATGACCGTCAGCATCTCCACAGCGCCTCCGAGGCCGTGGACCTTGCGAAGAGCCTCAGCAAGGCAAAGTTCGACGAGACTGTCGAACTGGCCATACGCCTCGGGGTTGATCCCCGCAAGGCAGATCAGATGGTTCGTGGAACGGTGGCTCTGCCGTCGGGCACCGGCAAGGATGTCCGCGTGGCGGTGTTTGCAGCTGGCGAAGCCGCAACTGAAGCACGCGCCGCCGGAGCCGACATTGTCGGGGCCGACGATCTGATCGCACAGGTCGAAGGCGGGATGCTCGATTTCGACGTTGCAATTGCCACTCCGGATCTCATGCCCCAGGTGGGCAAGCTCGGGCGTGCGCTGGGGCCGAGGGGTCTCATGCCGAACCCCAAGACCGGTACCGTGACCACCGATGTGGGAAAGGCAGTCACCGACTTCAAGGGTGGCAAAGTCGAGTATCGCACCGACCGCCACGGAAACGTCCATGTGCCTATCGGAAAGGTCAGCTTCTCGCCCGACGCTCTGTTGGCGAACCTAGTTGCAGTCTTCGAGGAACTGGAGCGTGCGAAGCCTGCTGCAGCAAAAGGTCGGTACATGAGGCGCATGACGCTGGCCACGACGATGGGCCCCGGGATCCAGATCGACCCTCACCGGGTTCTGGCGAAGGACTCCGGTCAAGCCGGTGCCTGACACCCAGCGCCCATAGACTCAGCGCCTCAACGGTCATCTGGACCGCTTGTCGGTGCAGGACTAGAGTTTCGAATCTGTCGGTGCCAGAGAGCACCTTCGACGAAAGATCTAGACAGACAACAGCTTTATTTCTCGCCGTAGAAATCCGGTGCAGCTTCCCACGTGGGTAGGTGCTCAAAGGACCCCGGTCCGCCTGACGAGGTGAACATCTCCAGGTAGTTCCAGTGGAGGCGTTCGCGTTCGGCGAGCGCCTTTCTCACGTTCTGGAGCAAGTGCAGTACCAGTAGGTCAGATGTCAACAGATGCGCAAGCACGGCGTATCGCCGAAACCAAGCAAGAGAGGAGGTGCGATGGAGAACCCAAGACCAGAGAAGGTCGCGGTGGTCGACGAGGTTCGTCAGCGGTTCACGGATAGTGAAGCTGTCGTCTTGACCGAATACCGCGGAATCACAGTCGATGAGATTGCACAGCTCCGCAGGGCGCTCAGAGCCGTCGGCGGTGACTACAAGATCTTCAAGAACACGCTGGTCCGGTTTGCCGTACGGGATCTGAACCTGGATCTCGAGGAGTTGCTCACCGGCCCGACCGCCATCGCGTTCATACCGAAGGACGGGTCCGGCGATCCGGTCGCCGTTGCCAAGGTCCTGCGGGACTTTGCAAAGGGGAACCCGAATCTGGTCATGAAGGGCGGCGTCCTCGGGGACAAGCTGCTCTCCGTCGACGAGATCAAGTCGCTTTCCGAGGTGGCACCGCGAGAGGAGCTGCTCGCTCGTTTGGCGGGTGGCTTCGCTGCACCCATGGTTCAGTTTGCCGGTCTACTCCAGGCGCTGCCGCGCAACTTTGCATACGGTCTGTCGGCCCTGATTGCAAAGGGCGGGGCCGCACAAGGCCAGGTCGAGACTTCGTCGGAATCAACACAGCAAGCCACCGAAGCAGAGAACTCGGAAGTGAACTCGGGTGATGCTCCGACCGGCGACGCAGCCGAAGAGGTCGAGCAATCGGCTTCCGAAGATGCCGGATCTGAAGAAACCGACGCTGCTGCGGCCGCCGAAGCGGGTACCGATGCAAGCGTCACCGATTCAAATGCAACCGAAGAAAATGTCCCTGAAGTAACTGAGGAAGGCTGATTATGGCAACCAAGGATGAAATTCTCGAAGCAATCTCGAACATGACGGTCCTGGAACTGAGCGAACTGCTCAAAGAGTTCGAGGATCGCTTCGGCGTCACCGCAGCTGCACCTGTAGCCGTTGCCGCTGCGGGCGCAGCGCCTGCCGGTGGCGGCGATGGCGGGGGCGATGAGGAGCAGGATGAGTTCGACGTCATCCTCACCTCCGCTGGCGACAAGAAGATCCAGGTGATCAAGGAAGTCCGTTCCCTGACGAATCTGGGCCTGAAGGAAGCCAAGGATCTTGTGGACGGCGCTCCCCAGACCCTTCTTGAGAAGGTGTCCAAGGAAGATGCCGCAAAGGCCAAGGAGGCCATCGAAGGTGCTGGCGGTTCCGTCGAGGTCAAGTAGTTGATGCGCCGACCTGCCTATCGGGTTTGAAGAATCATCTCCGGTAGGCCGGCTCGGGGCTAGTCTGTGCAGGCTTTTGCGGATTCGGCACCTGAAGGGTGGTGAAATCTGCAGGAGCGTTCGATTCGAGTCTAGAGATGGGGGTGACCATGGCTGCAGACGCAGACGAGAAGGACAAGAAGAAGGCCAAGAAGAAGGCCGACAAGAAGGCCGACAAGAAGGCCGACAAGAAGTCGAAGAAGGCCGACAAGAAGGCCGACAAGAAGAAGGCCAAGAAGTCGAAGAAGGCCGACAAGAAGGCTGACAAGAAGAAGGCCAAGAAGTCGGACTCCCAGTCCAAGGCAGCCAAGGATGCACAGAGCAGTGCCCGCACTTCCTGGCTCTACAAGGACTGACCGCAATACGTAGTTTCGCCAAGACGTAGTTCTTGACGCCCGGGCAGGATCGTCGTACCCTGCCCGGCAACCTGATCGGGGAGTAGTGGTTGATCCCCCGTTTCGAGTGCTCGGTTGACATCATGTCCCGGGTTGCTCTTGGGCGCGTGCGCGCATAAGCTTTCACGTCGCCGTGCTCTGCCATTTGTTCGACCGCCGTTCCCGGTTCGCCGCGCTTGCGCGCCCGGAACCGTCGGGTCGGCTCTCCCCGAAGTGCCGCCGTCACCACTGCGAGGTACCCCTTGTCTAGTAGCCCGTCCGTTCGGGAGCGTTACTCGTTCGCCAACCTCGAAGAGGTTCTCGACGTTCCCGATCTCATTGCCATCCAGAGGGAATCGTTCAACTGGTTCCTGAACCAGGGACTTGCCGAGACGTTCTCGGACATCAGTCCGATCAAGGACTTCACCGAAACCCTCCAGCTCGAGTTGGAGTTCGATCCGAACGACGAGGACCTGCGCCCGCCGCCGAAGTTCTCGGTGGAGGAGTGCAAAGAGAAGGACATGACCTTCTCTGCTCCGATCTTCGTGCGCGCTCGCTTCATGAACGCCGGCACCGGTGAGATCAAGGAACAGACGGTCTTCATGGGCGACTTCCCGATGATGACCGAGAAGGGCACCTTCGTGATCAACGGCACCGAACGCGTCGTCGTTTCGCAGCTCGTCCGATCGCCCGGCGTCATCTTCCAGCCGGGCGAGCGCTTTCGTCTGCGTAACCTCACCAAGCACCAGTTGGTGACGGGCACAATCCACCCCTATCGGGGCGAGTGGATCGAATTCGATCTGGAGCAGAAGCCGGGCAAGGACGTCACGGCTGGCGCAAGGGTTGCACGCAAGCGCCGCATGTCGATGTTCACGCTGATCCGAGCGCTCGGATTCGATGAGGATAACTACCCCGGATTCCTCGATCGCCTGGTCCGCTACTTCGATTTCCTCGAAGGCCAGTGGGAGAAGGACAAGGAGATCGCTCCCACCCAGGATGAGGCGCTTCTTGAGATTTACAAGCGAGCACGTCCAGGTGAGCCGCCATCGGTGGAGTCGGCGAAGGCCTATTTCCGCAACGCATTCTTCGAGAACCGTCGTTACGACCTGTCTCGGGTGGGACGCTACAAGCTGAATCGCAAGCTGGGTCCCGAACTCGACCGCATCGAGCAACTCTTCGGAATCGAACTTGAACGTCCCGATCTCGACCAACCGGTCCTGAGCCCGGCTGAAGTGCTTGCGGCGTGCACGTACATGCTGCACCTGATGGTCCAGGAACCGGGTTACCGACTCGATGATCAGGACCATTTCGCAAACCGTCGTATCCGCTCGGTC
This sequence comes from uncultured Iamiaceae bacterium, assembly GCA_964416735.1. GTDB lineage: Bacteria > Actinomycetota > Acidimicrobiia > Acidimicrobiales > Acidimicrobilacustridaceae > CAYQFM01. The sequence goes on from CAYQFM010000097.1 coordinate 5,553, forward strand.
GGTGAGCTCATCCAGAACCAGGTTCGCATCGGGCTGTCGCGCATGGAGCGTGTGGTTCGTGAGCGCATGACCACCCAGGATGTCGAGGCGATCACCCCTCAGACCCTGATCAACATCCGGCCCGTGGTCGCTGCGATCAAGGAGTTCTTCGGAACCAGCCAGCTTTCACAGTTCATGGATCAGGTCAACCCACTCTCGGGCCTCACCCACCGCCGTCGTCTCTCAGCGCTCGGCCCGGGTGGTCTGTCCCGCGAGCGTGCCGGTTTCGAGGTCCGTGACGTCCACTTCAGCCACTACGGCCGTATGTGCCCGATCGAGACTCCTGAAGGTCCGAACATCGGACTCATCGGTGCCCTCTCGACGTTCGCAAGAGTGAACGAATTCGGTCTCATCGAGTCTCCCTACCGCAAGGTGGTCGACGGGAAGATCACCGATGAGATCATCTACCTCACAGCGGACGAGGAAGAGGAATACGTCGTCGCCCAGGCGAACGTGCCCCTCAATCCCGACGGAAGCTTCAAGGAAGACCGTGTTCTTGTGCGCCGTTCGCCGCAGGCAGCGACGCTGGGTGAACTGACCCTCCAGCTTGAACGGGACATCTTCTTCGGTGCGACTACCGAGATCTCCTCGGTTCCGCCTGGCGACGTGGAACTCATGGACGTGTCGCCACGCCAGATCATTTCTGTGGCCACCGCCCTCATTCCGTTCCTCGAACACGACGACGCCAACCGTGCGCTCATGGGCGCCAACATGCAGCGCCAGGCAGTGCCGCTGGTGCGCGCCGAGGCACCGTACATCGGTACCGGTATCGAGGCGCGTGCAGCGCATGATGCTGCCGACACGATTCTCGCCGAAGACGACGGGGTCGTTACTGGAGTGGATGGCGACTCGATCACCGTCGAATACCAGACGCTCGGCAAGAAGATCTACCGCCTCTTGAAGTTCGAGCGCTCGAATCAGGACACCTCCATCAATCAGAAGCCGAGGGTGCGCGAAGGCGACAAGATCAAGCGGGACCAGCTTCTTGCGGACGGCCCCTCCACCGAGAATGGTGAGCTCGCACTGGGCAAGAACCTGGTCGTGGCGTACATGACCTGGGAGGGTTACAACTTCGAGGACGCGATCATCCTGTCCGAGCGAATCGTCCAGGACGACGTGCTCACCTCGATTCACATTCACGAGCACGAGATCGATGCCCGTGACACCAAGCTCGGTCCGGAAGAGATCACACGGGACATTCCGAACCTCTCCGAGGAGATACTCGCCGACCTCGACGAGCGCGGAATCATCCGCATCGGTGCCGAGGTCAGCCCGGGTGATGTGCTGGTCGGAAAGGTCACGCCGAAGGGTGAAACCGAGCTGACACCTGAAGAGCGCCTCCTGCGGGCGATTTTTGGTGAGAAGGCCCGCGAGGTGCGTGACACGTCGCTGAAGGTTCCCCACGGAGAGTCGGGCAAGGTCATCGACGTCAGGGTGTTCAGCCGGGACGAAAGTCATGAACTGCCACCCGGGGTCAACCAGCTCGTGCGCGTTTACGTTGCCCAGAAACGCAAGATCAGCGTTGGCGACAAGCTGGCCGGGCGCCATGGCAACAAGGGCGTCATCTCGAAGATCCTCCCGGTCGAGGACATGCCCTTCATGGAAGATGGAACACCGGTTGACATCATCTTGAACCCGTTGGGTGTGCCGTCTCGCATGAACGTGGGACAGGTGCTCGAAGCCCATCTCGGTTACGCCGCACGGTATGGCTGGGAGATCGATGGTGAGACGGTCGGCGAGGTGGCGATCCGTGGAACCGAGTCCAAGACGAGGCCCACGACCCCAGCCGCTCAACTGATCGCAACCCCTGTGTTCGACGGTGCCCACTGGGACGAAACCGAAAAAGCCGGGAAGCATCCGACGATCCAGAAGATCTTCAAGAACATCCGACCCGAGGCGACCGATCCCCGCTACGGCGACAACGGACGCCTGATGACATCCACGGGCAAGACGGTTCTATACAACGGCCGTACCGGAGAGAAGTACGACAACCCGATCACCGTCGGTGTTGCGTACATCCTCAAGCTCGCCCACCTCGTCGACGACAAGATCCACGCCCGTTCCACCGGGCCGTACTCCATGATCACCCAGCAACCACTGGGTGGTAAGGCGCAGTTCGGTGGCCAACGCTTCGGCGAGATGGAGGTGTGGGCCCTCGAAGCGTACGGCGCTGCCTACTGCCTCCAGGAGCTGCTGACAATCAAGTCAGACGATGTGCTTGGCCGCGTCAAGGTGTACGAAGCCATCGTCAAGGGTGAGAACATCCCCGAACCGGGTATCCCCGAGAGCTTCAAGGTTCTCATCAAGGAGATGCAGGCACTTTGCCTCAACGTCGAGGTGCTCTCGACCACCGGTGAGGAAATCGAGATGCGTGAACTCGACGAGGACATTTTCAGGACGGCCGAGGAACTCGGTATCGACCTGTCGCGCCCTGAACGGGGAAGCGATGAAGAAGACGCCCGCCGCCAGGCGGAGAGAGGTCGACGGTAAGGATTCCCATGCTCGACGTCAACAACTTCGATCAGCTTCGTATCGGTCTCGCCACGGCGGACTCGATCAGGACATGGTCCAACGGCGAGGTCAAGAAGCCGGAGACCATCAACTACCGCACA
>CAYQFM010000098.1:0-6019 GCA_964416735.1 uncultured Iamiaceae bacterium
GACAGTGCTGACAAGCCGGACCCGACAGCGAAGATCGCAAGGCCGATGCTGAGCGCACCTCGCCGTCCAAACCTGTCGCCCAGGCTTCCCGCTGTCAGCAAAAGGCCGGCAAAGACCAGCGTGTAGCCATCGACTATCCATTGCAGTTGGCTCATCGACGCTTGGAGTTGCTCGCTGAGCGTAGGTATGGCCACATTGAGAATGGTGTTGTCGATGCCGATGACCACGAGACTGAGACACAACACCCCGAGGGTCAGCCAACGTCGGTCGTAACCGCCGGATTCCACCACGTCATCTACCGACAGCGCACTGGCCTGGTTCATGCTCACCCCTCTTGGACCCTCGGACATCCAAGGTCACTGGATTCTCATTATCGAAACGGTCCGGTCTCGTTTCGATAAATGTAACCGTCGTCTCCGCGCGACCAAAACCCACGAGCTGTGACCTTTGGCGCACTCGCATCAAGTGTTGGATTTCCAAAACCCGACTGGATTTGTCAAGATTCAAATAGAATCAGAGTCACCTCGAGGAGGAAGAGACGATGACCACGATCACCTTGGCCGGAGCAGATGTCGACGTTGACGAGGAGGGGTTCCTCACGGACGCCAACCAATGGAACGAGAGGATCGCTGCCGAGATCGCCAAGCAGAATGAGATCGAAACGCTGACCGACCGGCATTGGCAGGTCATTGCATTCATGCGAAGTGAGTTCGCCGCCAAAGGATCTGGGCCGACAGTACGTGTGCTCGGCAGATCATCAGGGGTCGAGACCAAAGAGCTGTACGAGCTGTTTCCAAAGGGTCCGGCCAAGCTCGCAGCCAAGATCGCCGGTATTCCCAAGCCGCGGGGCTGCATCTGAGCGTTGGCATCCGCACAACGACACGGCCGACTCAAGACCCGACCGACTCAAGACCCGACCGAATCACGACCCGACCGAGAGGACAGGACAATGGCAATTGAAGAATCCCAGCCGGAAGCAATCAAGAAGGTTTCCATCATCGTCTCGAAGGGTTCCCTCGATGGCGTTTATCCGGGTCTCATTCTCGCCAACGGGGCGCGCTCCGAAGGCATCGAGGCCAACCTCTTCTTCACGTTCTTCGGCCTTGATGCAATCCACCGCAAGCGTTGGAACAAGATCAAGGCCGCAACCGTCGGAAACCCCGGCATGCACATGGCAACCGCGGTGGGAGCACTACCGGGAATGTCGGCAATGGCAACCAAGATGATGGGCAAGAAGATGGCGGACCTGGACATTCCGTCGGTTCCGGAGTTCATCGAGATGATCTCTGACACAGGTGCAGGCATCTACGGCTGCAAGCTCGCCGTCGACATGTTCGGATTCACCCGCGATGACCTCGTCGATCAGGTGAAGGACATCATCACCGTGGGCGAGTTCTACGACATCGCCGCCGGTGGGCAGATCATCTTCACTTGACCATCTTCACGTGACCCACGTCATAGTTGGTCCCAGTGGCTTTCGTAGCAATTTCGTAGTAGAACTGTAACAACTCGTTCACCCGACCGTCGCCGCCCCGGTAGCAATCAAGCGAAGCATCCACCCCCCGGGCATGCACGGCGATTACGGTCCTTCACAGTAAAGGCAGGCGCGGAGAGTGACGTTCTTGGTGCTGTTCATCCTCGCAGTGGTTTGGGCCGTTTACCTGTTCTCATGGGTCAAGACGCGCTCCGAGACCCGCTCGGTGAACTCGATCTCGTCGTTCAACAAGCACCTCACTGTCCTCGAGCGCACGTCTCCCGCCCGGACAGCCATCTCCACCGGCACGATTAGCCGACCTGTTCAGGTGGGCCGGGTTCCACTGCCGGTCAACTCCGCTCCGCAGACGCTCAAGTCAGCTCGCCAGCGGCGTCGTGACGTGTTGTTCGGCCTCGGTGGTGCCAGCCTGATCACGCTATTCCTAGCCGTCGTGGCAGGGGGCCCGTTCATCGTTTTGTTCCTGCTCGCCGCTGGAGCGACCGGTGCCTATGTCACCCTGTTGGTACGAGCACAGCGCAGTGCCATTGAACGTCGGACCAAGGTCGTGTACCTACCGACCGAGACTACGCACTACGCCGACTACGACTACGACTACGACTACGACTCCGGCTACGCGCTGCAGCCATCAGCCTCGCTCCGCTAGATAACCTGCCCTGGCCGCGGCATGGGGGTCTTGCGTTTGTCGCGTCATTGGGTGGCTGATTGCGTGAGTCGCTATCCTCGGTAATCCCTACGGGGGTGTAGCTCAGCTGGCTAGAGCGCTTCGGTCGCATCGAAGAGGCCGTGGGTTCGAATCCCATCACCTCCACAATTGACATTTCAGTTGAGGCCCGTGATCAGAGCGTGTCCAATGCGCTTGACACGATCACCCGAAGTTCCGCATCCAACTCATCGGGAAGTCTCGGTGTCATGGGCATATCTTCATGACACCACATCGCACCATTCCACGATGTGAATCGACGGGTACAAATGCCGAATGGTACATTCAATCCCTGATATTGTCGCTATTCAATGAATACACCCCCCAGCTCAGGAGGAACGATGGCCTCATTGCGCCAACGTAACCGTGCAACCATCGCTGCAATCATTGCCGTTATCTCGGTAATGCTCTTGATGGCAGGATGCAGTTCAGACAAGGGAACAAGTTCCTCCTCGACGACAACAAAGGCCACCGAGACGACATCTAAGTCGGGTGGCGACTCATCAAAGTTCCGGATAGGTCTCCAAGCTCCACTCTCCGGCAGCCAAGAAGAACTGGGCAAGGGAATGCTCGCCGGTGCCGAATTCGCAGCAGCCGAGCTCAACAAAGACGGCGGATTCGATGGTCGTGAGATCGAGATCGTGCCGATCGACGACAAGGCAGACCCCGATACTGGCGTGGAAGCTGCCAAAGCAGCCATCGACGCTGGTCTCGACGCTGTGGTCGGTCCATACAACTCAGGCGTAGGCGCGAAGACCCTGCCGCTGTATATCGAGGCCGGCCTTGTGCCAATGCGCCTCACCTCCGCCGATGACACGGCGGGCCTCGGCTTCACGCTTCAGCCGATGACATCCCAGATCGCCCCGGTGGCGGTGAAGGCAACCACTGATTGGGCCAAGGCAAAGTCGGTTGGAATCATCTACGACTCCACCCAGGAATACACAGACAAGGCAGCCAAGACAACCCGGGAGCAGTTCGAAAAGGCCGGCGTCGAGGTCAAGTCATCCGTTTCCATCGAGCCGGGTAAGGATTCGTACACCGAAGCAGTGGACGAGGTTCTCGAGGCCAAGCCGGACATGATCTATGTGGTGACCTACTACCCAGAAGCAGGAACGGTAGCCAAGGACCTTGCCTCCAAGAGCACCGATTCGAAGTGCCTCATCGACTACGGCGGGTTCGACAACGGTTACGTCACCACCGCAGGAGCCGAAGCAGCCGCGCGTTGCGGAGTTGTTGGGGTGCCATCTCCATCGGACTTCCCAAATGCCGAGGCCATTGTTGAGCGCTTCCGTACCGAGATGGGAGGCGAACCCGGCTCTTGGTCGCCCTACACCTACGACTCGGTCATGCTGATCGTTGAAAAAGCCAGGCTGGAAGGTGGCACAGAGTCCAAGGCATTCTCCGAAAAGTTGGCTATCACCAGCGGTTGGACGGGCTGGACCGGAACGGTCAGCTTCGAAGCTGAGACCGGCAATCGTGAACCAGCACCAGTGACCGTAAACAAGGTCGGATCGGACGGAAAGTTCACGGTTGACGAGAGCTGGGCCACAGCGGTCGGGTTCAAGTTCTAAGCATCGACTGACAGAAGTTCGACAACACCCTGGAGATTCGCAATGAACAAGACGGAGAAAAACCATTCCGTTTCCACAAGGCGGTCGATCGCGAAGTCGGGCGTCGTGAGGTCGGGCGTAGCGGCGGTTGCAATCATCGCCTTGGGGGCGGGGACCGTAGCGTGTTCGAGCGACGATGACGCCAAGTCCACCGAAACCCCCGCGGTTCAGACAACTGCTCAAACAACCGAATCTGGTGGCACCTCGCCCGATACCGCGATGCCCGATGTCGTCCCCAACATGGATGGACACATCACCATGACATCGGCAGAGTCGAAGCTGCTGAAGGTCGGGCCGGAAGCGGAACGTACCTACGGTTGGAACAAGTTGGTCGGGCCGACTTCGACCCAACTCGGCGACTTTGACGTTGAGATGCTCGGCAACGTCGACTATCTCAGTGGCAACGGTGCTTTCTTCGGGTTTCTGAGCTTCACGGCACCGTCAGGTGACATGTTCGGGATGCGCATGTCTGGCCAAGCAACGGTGAACGAAGACGGTTCATCGACCCTGCATGCGGACTTGAACATGATCGGCGGAACCGGCGCGTATGCAAACGTGACCGGTAGTGGGACGTTCGATGGAAGCCGTGAAGCAGTGGTCGGTGCGCCCATTGAAATCGACGTCAAGCTCGCGCTGGAAGGTATGCCAACCTCGTAAGCAGTTGAATCATCCCTACTTTGCCGCGCTAGGGTCATACCTGAACACGGGAGCCTCATAGGGGGCTGAGAGGGAGGGCGTCGCCTCCGACCGTTGGTACCTGATCCGGGTAATGCCGGCGCAGGGAGGTTTGGTCGGATTCCGTCGTGTTCATCGGTCGACGTGAGAATCCATCCAAATCGAGAACGGCAGAACATGACCTCATCTTCTTCACGGCGGCCAACAGTCCGCGTCGCTACGGCGCTTGTCTTCACAGCGATAGTCGCAGCGTTGCTCATTGCGTCGTGCGGCAAGGACACAAAGGCGAGCGGACCTTCCGAGAGCGTCGCGACGACCAAGATCACCCTCATCACCCACGACTCGTTTGCCGTGAGCGATGGCATCTTTGAAGAGTTCCGCAAACAAACGGGCATCGAGGTCGAGGTGATGCGCTCCGGTGACGCCGTGGAGATGGTCAACCAGGCAATTCTCACCAACGGGAATCCGCAGGGCGACGTGCTGTTCGGTATTGACGGGAACCTCCTTACGCGAGCGTTCGATGAAGGGCTTTTCAATCCGTACCGCTCTCCCGGGCTTGACCGGGTGGATCAAGAGTTCCAAGTCGATCCCGACAACAGGGTGACCCCGATCGACTTCGGTGACGTGTGCATAAATGCCGATCGTGAATGGTTCGCGGAAAAGGGCCTTGCGGTTCCCAAGTCCCTTGAAGACCTCGCAGACCCCGCATACAAGGGCCTGCTGGTGGTGCAGGATCCGGCGTCATCGACACCAGGGCTGGCCTTCATGTTCGCAACCATCTCCAAGTTCGGTGATGAACCAGGCAGCGGCACCTCACCATGGTTGGACTACTGGCAACGGCTGCGCGACAACGATGTGGCCGTGACCTCCGGTTGGGAGCAGGCCTACTACGAGCGATTCTCAGGGGGTAGTGGGACCGGCGATCGTCCACTGGTGGTGTCGTACGCAACAAGTCCCGTGGCCGAGGTCGAAGATCCAACCATCTCCCCCGCCGATGCCCCCACCGAGGCCATCGGAGCCACCTGTTTCCGCCAGATCGAGTTTGCCGGAATCCTGAACGGAACGAAGAACCAGGCTGCCGCCCAGAAACTGATCGACTTCTTGCTTTCGCCGACCTTTCAGAACGACATCCCCGGCCAGATGTACGTCCTACCCGTAACCAACGACGCAACCGTGCCCGAGGCATTCGCCCGGTTTGCCGTCACGGTCGACAATCCACTTTCGCTGACACCAGAGACCATCGCCATGAACCGCGACGAATGGTTGAAGCAGTGGTCCAAGACCATGGGTCGATGATGATCGGGAAGTCTTGGTGACCACACGTGCCAGGTGGGCCCTGGCTGCTGTTCCAATCGGTTTTTTGGGTCTGTTCTTCATCTATCCAGTGGGTTCAATTCTCATACGTGGGCTCCGACCCGCAGGGCACTGGGATCTGGGGGTCGTGTCCCAGGTGCTGGCCGACCCCGGAACGCGCGGAATCATATGGTTCACCTTCTGGCAGGCGGTTGTCTCAACCCTGTTCACACTTGCTGTAGGACT
>CAYQFM010000098.1:6029-8187 GCA_964416735.1 uncultured Iamiaceae bacterium
TACCCAGCGCCTACATCTTTGCCCGCTACCGATTTGTTGGAAAACGGTTGCTGTGGGCAGCCCTGTTGGTTCCTTTTGTGCTACCCACCGTCGTTGTCGGTTCAGCATTCCTCGGTCTAATGGGACCAACCGGAATCCTGGGCGTGAACCTTCAGGAAACCATCTGGGTGATCCTGTTGGCACACGTTTTCTTCAACTACGCGGTTGTTGTCCGCACGGTTGGAGGTATGTGGTCACATCTGGACCCCGCCACCCATCAGGCGGCGCGAACGCTGGGGGCATCACCAATAAGGGCATTCCGTGAGGTCACATTTCCACTGCTACGACCAGCAATCATGGCGGCCGCGTCAATTGTCTTCCTGTTTACTTTTACGAGTTTCGGAGTGATCGTCGTTCTCGGTGGACCTGCTCAGCGCACACTCGAGGTCGAGATCTACCGACAGGCTGCACGGAGCTTGAACCTCGACGTGGCTGCTGTCTTGGCGCTAATCCAAATCGTCTCGGTGTTGGCGGTACTGGCCATCTACGGCAGATTTCAACGTCGGGAGCTTCGACACGCCCTGATCCCCGCCGAGCGGGTGGAACAACCATTGAGAACCTGGCGAGAGCGAACACTGGTGGGAACAAACCTGACGTTCATGGCCGTACTGCTCGGCGCGCCTCTAGCGGTCTTGGTCGGGAAATCTCTTTCCACATCCACGGGATGGGGCTTCGACTCATACCGGGCACTGACCACGTCGACGCGTTCGAACACCCTGCTGGTTCCGCCAATGGAGGCAATTCGAAACTCACTCGTATTCGCCGCCTCTGCCGCCGTGATCGCGGTCATCATCGGCACCCTGGCCACCATCTCAATCACAGGTGGCGGCCGAAGTGGGGCGACACAACGGCCCGCCACAGTGCGATGGATGGACACCGCGCTGATGCTCCCTCTCGGCGTTTCGGCCGTGACGGTGGGCTTCGGCTTCATGATCGCTCTCGACAGATCACCGGTGAACTTCCGCAGTTCAATTTGGCTCGTACCGGTAGCTCACGCCATGGTGGCAGTTCCTTTTGTGATCCGCCTGATGGTCCCGGTGACGACATCGATCGACCCAAGCCTGCACGATGCAGCGGCCGTGCTGGGTGCATCCCCGCGCAGGACTTGGTGGGAAGTGGACTTTCCAATCGTCCGGAGAGCGGTCTTGGCAGCCGCAGGATTCGCATTTGCGATCTCGCTCGGCGAGTTCGGTGCAACGGTGTTCCTGGCCAGATCCAGCCACCCAACTCTGCCGGTGGCCATCTACCGGTTCCTGGGGCGACCGGGACCCACCAATATGGGCCAGGCCATGGCCCTCTCGGTCATTCTCATGTTTCTTACCGTCGGCGTCATCGTTCTCATCGACCGCCTGAGGCCACCGCGAACGGGGGAGTTCTGAGTGCCTCGATGTTGAAGCCCGTGCTTTGTGTGGACGACATGACCGTGAGCTTTGACGGTGAAGCGGTTCTTGATCGATTGTCGCTGGAGATTGGCGACACCGAGACCGTCGCTTTGCTCGGTCCGAGCGGTTGCGGAAAGACGACGGTGCTTCGTGCGGTCGCCGGCCTCCAACCCATGGACAGCGGCACCGTCACGCTGGACGGCCAGAACATGGCCACAACTCCGACGCACCGTCGCGGACTCGGCCTCATGTTTCAAGATCACGCCCTTTTCCCTCATCTGCGAGTTGGTGCAAACGTCGAGTTTGGACTGCGAATGATGGGGATGGCCTCCGGGCTGAGGAGCGCACGCGTGGCCGAAATTCTCGAACTCGTAGGCTTGTCAGGCCTGGGAGATCGTACGATCGATGCACTTTCCGGTGGTGAGCGACAACGCGTGGCATTGGCTAGGGCAATTGCGCCCGCGCCGCGCCTGCTGATGCTCGATGAGCCCCTCGCTTCGCTGGACCGGACACTGCGGGACCATCTGGTGCTCGAACTCCAAGGGATCTTCGCAGAACTCGGAATGAGTGTCCTCTACGTGACCCACGATCAATCCGAGGCAATGGCGCTGGCGGACCGAATGATCGTCATGAACCACGGTCGCGTCGTGCAGGCCGGAACACCGGCGGACATCTGGTCCCATCCGACCAACGAGTTCGTAGCCCGCTTCTTGGGATTGACCAATGTGATCGGGGCA
>CAYQFM010000099.1:0-8174 GCA_964416735.1 uncultured Iamiaceae bacterium
GTGGCCGACCTCGGTGTGAATCGCATAGGCGAAGTCAATCGGGGTCGCGCCAAGTGGAAGGGTCACCACCGTACCCTTGGGTGTGAAAACGAAGACCTCATCCTGCTCGAGATCCACCTTCAGGTTGGCCATGAACTCGGTGGGATCTGACGTCTCGGCCTGCCAGTCGACGATGCGGTTCAGCCACGCCAGATCCGTACTCGACGTATTGCTGTCCTTGTAGCTCCAATGGGCAGCAACGCCGAACTCAGCCCGGTTGTGCATGTCGCGGGTGCGAATTTGCACTTCGAGCGGCTTGCCCTGCGGACCGATCACGGTGGTGTGGAGCGACTGGTAGAGGTTGAACTTGGGCATTGCGATGTAGTCCTTGAAGCGGCCCTGCACCGGCTTCCAGGTTGCGTGAATCGAACCGAGAGCCGCGTAGCAGTCCTTGACCGTATCGACGATCACCCGAATGCCGACAAGGTCGAAGATGTCGTCAAAGTCCTTGCCTTTGACGACCATCTTCTCGTAGATGCTCCAGTAGTGCTTCGGACGACCGGTCACATCGGCCCGGATACGCAATTCCTTCATCCGTTGGCGAACGTCTTCCAGCACCTGCGCCAGATAGAGATCGCGTTCGGGTGTGCGGGTGGAGATCATGTGGTCGATCTCGGCGTAACGCTTGGGATGCAGTGCGGCGAAAGCCAGATCCTCGAGCTGTTGTTTCATCTCCTGCATGCCGAGGCGGTGTGCCAGCGGCGCATAGATGTCCAATGTCTCCTGGGCCGTCCGTTCCTGCTTCCACGCTGGCATGGCGGCAATGGTCCGCATGTTGTGCAGGCGGTCGGCGAGTTTGATGATCAACACCCTGAGGTCTTTGGCAATTGCCACGAGCATCTTGCGCATAGTGGCTGCCTGCTGGGCCTCCTTGGAATCGAACTTGAGACGATCGAGTTTGGTGACCCCGTCAACGATTGCAGCCACATCCGCACCAAAATCCGCCTCGATTGCGTCTTTGGTCACCCCCGTGTCCTCGACCACGTCATGTAGCAGCGCAGCCGCAATGGTGACGTCATCCAGTCCGAGGCTGGCGACAATTGTCGCAACCGCTATCGGATGGGTGATGTAGGGCTCACCCGACTTGCGCGTCTGTTCGACATGGGCAGACGCGGCCTGCTCGAAGGCCTGGACGATGAGCCCGGTGGCCGCTCTGGGATAGTGCGAACGGTAAGCGGCAATGAGGGGTGCAACCTCTTCGGAGGTCGGTGCCCCGTGGCGACGCCATGGCAGAACTCGGGCGACGGTGGGCACGGTTGAAACCTCCTCTCGGTGTACGTGGTGAAGAGTTCCACGGTACCCGGCCACCTACCGGGTACGGGCACCGCCTCTCAGCGTTTCTTGCCCTTCTTTCTGGGTCGCGGCGGAATCGCCGTTGCCGGTGCGACCTTGGGCTCGACGCGATCAGAATTTCCAGATCTGCCAGATCCTTCGGCTTCACCCGACCTGGACTCGCGGGCCGGCCCGACCTTCACGGGTTTCTGCTTCACCACTCCGGACAGGACCCCGCCATCCGAACCCGAGCCGCTTGCCGCAAGACGCTCACGGATCGAGCGATTCCTCGGCTCACGCTCTTTGAAGAAGATGACCACGAGCGGTGCAATGAAAATCGATGAGTAAGCGCCTACGAACAGGCCGACGGTGAGCGCTGTGGCGAATTCCTCGATGGTGGTGGCGCCCATGATGTACGCACCCACCACCAGCAGGGAGATCACCGGGATCAGCGACGTCACGGTGGTGTTTATCGATCTGACCAACACCTGGTTCATCGACAGACCCATCATGTCGGTGTAGGTCATGCGACCGACGAGGCCCGGCTTGGCTGCGTTTTCTTGGACTTTGTCGAACACGACCACCGTGTCGTAGATCGAATACCCGAGAATCGTAAGGAAGGCAATCACCGTTGCCGGAGCAACCTCTATCTGAAAAATGGAGTAGAAGCCGACGCTGAAGATGATGTCGTGCAGCAACGCGACAATGGCGCCTACGGCCATCTGCCATTCCAGTCTGAGGGTGAGATACGCGAGGATCACCAGCAGAAAGATGATCAGGGCGCGTCCGGCCGCCTTTGTGATGGCGTCACCCCATGTGGGCCCGACGGTGGACACGTTCACCTCGGAAGGATCCACGCCACCGATCCGGGCAAGAGCCGCACGGACGTCGTTCTGTTTCTCGATGTCACCCGCTGGGCCTTGGACTCGCACGGTGTCCGAGCCAACAATCTGAATCTTTGCGTCGCCCATGCCGAACTGAGAGATGGACTCACGCACGCTTGCAACCGAAACGCCCGGAGCCCGCACCTCCCACGAGACACCGCCCTGAAAGTCGAAGCCCATGTTGAGGCCTCGGGTGGCCAGTGACCCCAGGCTGACCAGCACCAGCACTGTCGAGATGATCAGACCGCGTTTCCACCAGATCGAGAAATCGAAATCGGGCGGACCCCAGCGCTTGCGTCGCGACACGCTCATCGTTCCTCCCCTTCACCGGTAGCGGCTTGGACCAGATCATCAGACTGACCACCGATATCGACAGTCACACCGCCGGCATCACCGTCGTCAGCATGAACATCGCTGCTCTCGGCGTCAGTCTCTTGTGAATCCCATTCGGCCATATCGGGAAGCCCGAAGCGGCGAGGATGTCTGGAAGCCATCTCGCCACCGGTTGCCCATCCGACCACCGGACGCATGTAGAAGTACGACGTGATCAGGTCGAGCAGCGTTGACAGGCCCAGATAGAAGGCGAAGCCGCGCACCGGCCCCACGGTCAACCACCACAGCAGAAATGCACCGATCAGCGAAGCGAGGTCCGCCTTCATGATCGTGCTGAACGAACCGGTGAATGACTTGGCGGCCGACGAACGAACAGATCGCCCGGCACGCACGTCTTCCTTGATGTGCTCGTAATAGACGACGTTCGAGTCGAACGACATACCGATCGACACGATGATTCCAGTTACGCCGGCCAGAGTGAGAGCAAGGCCCGCGTGGGTTCCCAGATAGCTGATCACCGACCAGAGCAGCGCGCCTTCGACCGCCAGCTTGAGGACCGCCAGTGCACCCAGCAGCTTGTACCAGATGATCATGTAAGCGGCCACGACAATGAGGCCGACGAGGCCGGCAACCAGGCCTGCTCGAAGCGCGTCGTGTCCGAGTGTCGCTGACACCAACTGCGCCTGTTGAACCTCGAAGGCCACCGGTAGAGCGCCGTACTTCAGTGCCGTCGCAAGGTCCTTTGCAGTACGTTCCGTGAAGGACCCGGAAATCTGGATCTGGTCTCGCTGGAACGATGCCACCTGTATGACCGGTGCGGAAATGACATTGCCATCGAGCACGATGGCAAGCTGCCCGGTGGGGCAGGTCGCATCCTTGGCGAAGCACTTCGCCGCTATCTCGTTGAACTTCCCAATGCCGTCTGCACCGTCCTTGAACGTTGGGTTGACGACCCACTGACCGTTCTGGTCCAGCCCTGCCCTGGCAGTCTCGAGGGCGGTTCCACTCATCACCGTCGGGCCGAGGGAGTAGACCGTGATGAGCTCCCTGGTTTTCAGGTCACACTGCGGAAGCGCAACCTGCTGATCGGGTTGGTCGAGTTCGACGGGGACCCCTGCGGTGCAGACATCGGCCGGCAGAGTTGCCTGCTGCTGGGCTGCGGCCGGGTCCGTCGCATCACCGGTGACCTGAACTGGCACCTCACCGGTAGGTGTCTGAGCTGGATCGGGCGGGGTCTGGGTTGCATCAACCGTGAGAGTCGAGGGCGTTGTCTCCGGGCTTCCCTGGGCGTTCTCGCCGATCTGCAATCGACCGGTACCAGGCCGAACGGAACGCATGCCCTGCTCATCGACGCTGTCGACTGTTCCCGGGTCAGTCTGCGCCGGGTCCGCTGCGCCCGGATTTACAGCGCTTGGATCTGCGGCTCCGGGAATAGTGATGTCACCCGATGTCGAACCGTCTGGGTTGACCACGATCGTCTGGCTGGTCCCGTCCTGGCCAGGAACCGCGTTCGGGTCTGCGTTGGGGTCCGCATTCGGGTCTGCCGGGGTGCCCATTCCCAACACCGGGCGGAATCGCAGCTCAGCGGTCTGGCCGACAAGTTCGAGTGCCCGGTCCTTGTCCTTCACGCCAGCAATCTGAACCAGGATGTTGTCGCCCTGACGGGTGATCTCGGGCTCTGCGACGCCGAGAGCATTGATCCGCTTGTCGATGATCTGCTTGGCCTGGTCGAGGGCGTCGCTGTCGACCTGTTCCTTCGACTTGAGAACGACAGAAACACCACCCTGCAAGTCCAAGCCAAGGAACGGCCTGTTCCCCGCTATGAGTGTGTACGACAGAAGAGCGACCGAGAGCAGGACGAGGATGACAAGGCCGCGGACTCCCTTGACCGCCTGACCACCTTTACGTCTGGTGTTCGTCCACTTCCTGGTGAGCTTCTTCTTTGCGAACTTCTTCTTGGCGAACTTCATCGACTACTCCTCCACCACGCCCGGCTCGGCAGTGCTTTCCTCTTCGCCAGACTCGACATCGCCAGACTCGACATCGCCAGGTTCAACTGCGTCCGGTGTGTCTGCTGCATCAACCACACGCATGGCAATGGAGCGCTTGGCAACCTCGAGCAGCACGTCGTCGGCAACCTTCAGGCCCACGCGATCATCACGTATCCAACTGATGGTGCCGTAAATGCCGGCGGTGGTCATCACCTCCTGGCCTTCGCCCAGTTCGGACATCAGTTGATTGTGACGTCGCAATTCCCGCTGTCGGGGAACGATGAGCATGAAATACATGAGCCCGAGCAGTACGAGCAGAATCAGAAAAGATGGCATACCGGTCAGTTCTCTACGGAGATGAACCAGGTCAGGTTAGTCGCGGTGGGTGTGACCAATGACAGATCACGGCCTCATCCCCAACTGGCGGCCACCTCGCGGCGCAACGCGTCGAGTTCACCGTGCAGCACCGCCTCGCGCGCCCGCTCCACCAGGCGCAAAGTCCAGTGAACATTGTGCAAGGTGGTCAGCCTTGCCACCGTGGGTTCCTGCACCTGCAGAAGATGTCGCAGGTATGCACGGGAATACCTCTGACACGTAGGGCACGAACAAGTCGGATCAAGAGGCGTGGAGTCGTCCACCCAGCGGGCATTGCGCAGATTCAAACGACCATCGTCCGTAAGGATCGTCCCGTGACGTGCCAGGCGGGTGGGGAGCACACAGTCGAACATGTCCACACCCATCGCAATTGCCTCGATCATTCCCATGGGATCTCCTACACCCATCAGGTATCGAGGCTGATCTAATGGCAGTACCCGGGTAACGATTTCGAGGGTTGCGATCATGTCGTCGCGCGACTCACCCACGGACAGACCACCTATCCCGTATCCGTCAAAACCCACACCGCATGTCCGTTCAGCGCTCTCTTGGCGCAGCGCCGCATCGGTTCCGCCCTGGACTATCCCGAACAGCGCCTGGAGCGAGCCCTCATCGCGCAACTGGTCCATGACCGCAGACGCTCGCCCAGCCCAATGTGCCGTACGGTCCACCGCCAACCGCAGCACCGCAGGTTCGGACGGTAAGGGAGCACACACATCCAGAACCATCTGAATATCCGCGCCCAAAAGGTGTTGGGTACGGACTGCATCCTCGGGGGTCAGGCGGTGGGACCCACCGTCATAGGTGGAGCGGAACGTCACGCCATCGTCATCGACGGCCGGTTCGAGCGAAAAGACCTGGAATCCACCCGAGTCTGTGAGCATGAGTCCGTTCCAGGTCGTAAAACCATGTAGCCCACCGAGTGCTGCCACCACATCGGCCCCCGGTCGGAGCATCAGGTGGTAGTTGTTGGCCAGAACCACCTGCGCACCCAACTTCTCCAGATCGTCCGCGGCCAGGGCGCGTACGACGCCACGTGTCCCCACGGGCATGAAGCATGGCGTCTGGAATGTACCTCGGGGTGTGGTCACAACCCCGGCGCGTGCTTCACCGTCCGTGGCCTCGATGACCATCGACACAACGGCGGCTTCACGCTTCACGGCTCTCCTGACGACCCTGGCTATCGCTACGACCCTGGCTATCGCTACGACCCTGAGAATCCCGGCGATCCCGACGCGTCAGCAACATTGCATCTCCAAGTGAGAGAAACCGGAAGTCCGCACCCATTGCGAACTCGTACAGATCGCGCCAGCGCGGACCCACAAATGCCTCGATCATCACAAGCAGGGACGATCGTGGCTGGTGAAAGTTCGTGAGCAACCGATCAACCACGCGGAAGTCGAAGTCTCCGTGAATGAACAACTCCGTGTGCCCTTCGAGTTCGCCGCTACACGCGACGGTTTCCAGCGTTCGCACGGTCGTGGTCCCCACGGCCACCACCCGATCAGCAGACTGGATCGTCTCCCACACCGTCGGGTCGACCCGGTAAGCCTCGGCGTGCATGGGGTGATCCGCTACCAAGTCGACCGTGATCGGCCGGAAGGTACCGAGCCCGACCGTTAGATCGATCTCGACGATTTCTATTCCCGCCCCACGGAGTCTGTCGACGAGATCATCGGTGAGATGCAGTCCAGCCGTCGGAGCCGCGGACGAAACCGGTGGTTGTTCAACGCTGAAAATGGTCTGGTATCGCTCGGGGTCGTCAAGGACAGCATTGGCAAGGTACGGCGGCAGTGGCAGGCGACCGGCGGAACAAATCGCAGAGACGACATCGGCTTGCGGGTCAACCGGTGCAATATCCACCAGCCGGACTCCATCACCGATATCGGGGCCCACCATTACCCGAACGAGCCCATCGGCATCGCTCAGTTCGGTCCCGGGAGCCACCCGACGACCCGGTCGAACAAGTGCTTCCCACGTACAGTCATCCCGTCGTTCAAGAAGCAACACCTCGATAGCGCCGCCGGTCGACTTCGCCAATTCCAGCCGAGCCGGCAGCACGCGCGTGCGGTTCACCACGAGCAGATCTCCGGATTCGAGCAGTACCGGAAGCTCGGAGATCAGACGGTCATCCGGGGTCGAAGACGGACCCCTGTCAACCAACAACCTGGCACTGTCACGGGGTTCAGCGGCCCGTTGAGCAATGAGGCCACTGGGAAGTTCATAAGCAAAATCGGCCGTCCGTTGCACCGGGGTCAGGGTAGAGGTTCAACGTGAAGCTGAAGAAACGCCCTGTCGTCGGATGCACCTCACAGATCAAACAGATTCTCGGGCGCGTCATCCGAACGCAGAAACGGCGCGCTCGCCGGGGGTTCAAGGCCCACGTGTGACCACGCTCGAGGTGTGGCAACTCGTCCTCGTGGAGTGCGCATCAACAGGCCTTGTTGGATCAGGAACGGTTCGTAGACATCTTCTACCGTTTCAGTGACCTCACCGACACTGATAGCAAGGGTCGACAGCCCAACCGGACCTCCTCCGAACCTTCCACAGAGTGCCTTGAGAATCGCCCGGTCAACCTTGTCCAGCCCAAGTTCATCGACCCCGAAGAGGGCAAGACCCTCGCGGGCGGTATCACGGTCTACCGTTCCGTTGCCCCGCACCTCGGCAAAGTCGCGCACCCGCCGCAGCAACCTGTTTGCGATCCGAGGGGTTCCCCGGGCGCGACCGGCAATTTCACGAGCCCCGTCTTCATCCATCTCCACACCCAGAATCCCCGCCGCACGCACGACAATCGCTTCGAGGTCAGCGGCGGAGTAGTAGTCGAGGCGTGCAACCAAGCCGAAACGGTCTCGCAGTGGACCGGTAATCAGGCCAGTCCTGGTCGTTGCGCCCACGAGAGCGAAGGGCGGTAGATCCAGCCGGATGGTGCGGGCGGCAGGACCCTTTCCCAGAACAATGTCGAGTTGGAAATCCTCCATCGCGGGATAGAGCACCTCCTCGACGTTTCGCGACAGGCGGTGGATCTCATCGATGAACAAGACGTCACCTTCATCGAGGCGAGTGAGGATTGCCGCCAGATCGCCCGCACGCTCCAATGCTGGGCCGGAGGTGACGTGGAGGCCCACCGCCATCTCGTGGGCGATGATTCCAGCAAGCGTCGTCTTGCCCAGGCCGGGTGGACCAGCGAAAAGGAGATGATCCACCGCCTGCTTACGTCGGCGAGCTGCCTCGAGGATGATCCCCAAGTGCTCCTTGAGCTCGGCCTGTCCCACAAATTCAT
>CAYQFM010000100.1:0-7887 GCA_964416735.1 uncultured Iamiaceae bacterium
CCTCGCCATTATTCTCGTTGGCGTATTGGGTCTTCTCGTCTGGAAAGCCACTCGTGATACCGAGAAGCGCACACTGGTTGTACTAGCTGGGCTGGTTGGCTTCATTTATCTGATCCGCATCAGCCAGGGTGTCGGCTTTGTTCCCGGTCTTGTGGCAACTACTCCCATTGCAGTCGTAGCGATGGTTCTAGGGTGGAAGAAATCCGCCTCCAGGACTCCAGTCCTGTTGGCTCTCGTGCCTCTACCGCTTGTTTTTGCGTTTCAGTTTTCCGGAGGAGCAGCACCCCAGTGGGCGGGCCGTTACATTCTTCCAACCGGGTTGATTCTCTTGGCGGTTGGCAGCGGATTGCTCAACTTGCTTGAGCGTTGGGTGGCAGTTTTCATGGTCACAGCATCTGTGGTTATCGCTGCATTCGGGCTGTATTGGCTCTCTGTCCGAACACATGACGTCGCGCGTACGGCCGAGACTTTGGAGGCGATGCCGGAGGAGATTCTCATCTCTCCTGATGGCTTTGTTCCGCGGGAGTTCGGCGCATCTTACGGTCGCAAGCGATGGCTATCTGTCGGTTGCCCCACGTCGTACGACAGTTGTGACGATCTGGATTTTGCGGTCGAGGTTGCGGCCAAATCGGGCGCTGCCGACCTTTCCCTAGTCATGCTGGGTCGTGCAGACTCGGCACCGCAGTTCGAGGGATGGAGGAAGGGCGACACTGAGACGGTGCCCTTCATTGCTGGAACTGATCTCAAGGTCATCCGATACTCGCGTGATGCCGTAGCGTCGCAGCCTTGAAGCTGATCAAGACCCAAGCGCGCTGGCTCTGGCAGCAGTCAATTTGGAAGCACGCAGCGGCACTCTTCGTCGTTTTGTTATGTGGGCTGCTCCTGACGCGCCCGTTCGTCGCCTATTCAAGTGATGAAGGCGCCGCGCTTCTTCAGGCTCGTCAACTCGCAAGCGGCATGGGGTGGCTCTATCAGTCGCCGATCAGCTCTATTGATCCTGAAGATCAGGCTCGGCCGTTCGTGAGGGGTGATAAGGGAACGAAGGGTGTTGCTCCATACGCAAAGCATCCGCTCTATCCAGTGGTCCTTGCTGTAGCCGATCGAGTTGGTGGGCAGGTAGGTATCGGTATTCTTGGAGTAGCCGCCACTACCTTTGCGGCCGCGTTCGGAGCTCTTCTGGTACGTCGGTGCCACCCAAACCCCGGACGAACAGTCTTGTGGCTGGTCGGACTGGGTACGCCCCTGTTTTTTGATACCTACATGGTGCTTGCCCATGGATTGGCAGCAGCATTTGGTGCTTTGGCCCTTGTGCTTGTCCTGGAACAGGTTTACTCGGAGCGCAGTTCCGTTGTCCTTGACGGTGCACTTGTGGTTGTACTTGCTATTGCGGTGATGCTCCGTACTGAAGCCATCTTTCTCGGTCCGGCCATCGTGGGGTCATTGGTCATATACGGTTTGAGCAAACGCCTTCGGTGGAAGGTGGTGGCGTCGATCTCCCTAGCAGTAGTAATTGGATCTTTAGGAGCGATCGGCCTCGAAAGGCTCTGGTCTCGTTCGATAATTGGGAAAGCCATGCCCGGCGTACCATCTGACAGAGCGTCATCTTGGATTGAAGGGCGAATGGATGCCACGCTGCTGACTTGGTTCAAGCCATCGATGGGCCGACTTGATTCAAATGACTTCCTCCTCCTTATAGCAGTTGTTGCGCTGGCGGTTGCTGGATATTCCCTACGCAAAGGGAGTAAGAACGCACATCGTGTTGTTGTTCTGCTCGGTATTGCAACGTTGTCTTATGTTCTTCACTTAATTGTGGTCCCGATCGACCGTATTCCCGGCCTCGTTGTGGCCTTTCCCGCTGGTTGGTTTCTGGCGTGGACGCTAGGTCGTGATGGCTGGCGCTATGTCGAGGCAGCAGTTCTCCTGCCCGTTTTCGCCATCGCGTCAATTGCTGTTCTTCTGACCCAATACGACATAGGAGGTGGGGTGGAATGGGGTGGTCGCTACTTTGCATTTCTTCTGCCAATAATTGCCGCTGGGTTGGTGATACCTGCTGCACCAAAGATCGTTGATCTAGGTTCGGAGATGTCCAGGGTCGTGATGGGAGCACTCGTGGTCATTTCTTTGGCGACAACGTCAATGAGCCTCCTGCTACTGCGCGACGCACACTTGGCAACCGAAGGAATTCTCGACAGGATCGCCGTGGCTTCGGAAGTTGCAGGCTCAGAAAATGAATCCGGGCTACCGGTTGTGGTGTCTGATAATCGGTTGCTTCCCCAGATTGCGTACAGGGATTTTGATGACTACGTCTGGGTGGTTCCTGCTCGTCAGCACCTCTCGGATTATGTCGCGAGGCTGCCAGCCCTAGGCATCGATCAAGTCGTTCTTGCTGTCGCAGATGCTTCGAGTGTGGTTGCTGAACTGCCAGGCTGGACTGTTGTCGACCGAGTGCCGGGTGCACCACTTGATATTGTCGTGATACGGGCCGACGGAAGCTGAGAACCG
Source organism: uncultured Iamiaceae bacterium (assembly GCA_964416735.1). Classification (GTDB taxonomy): domain Bacteria; phylum Actinomycetota; class Acidimicrobiia; order Acidimicrobiales; family Acidimicrobilacustridaceae; genus CAYQFM01. The sequence continues at coordinate 2,503 of CAYQFM010000100.1, forward strand.
GTCGTCGATGCCGAGTGAACGAACGTGCGTTCGTGAGAGGTATCTCGTGCGCGGGTAGACTGGCTCGGTGGTCGATTCAATAGTTGTGCGCGGTGCGCGTGAGCACAACCTGCGGAATGTTTCGCTGGAGTTACCCCGAGACAGGTTGATCGTTTTTACGGGTCTGTCGGGATCTGGCAAGTCATCGATGGCCTTTGACACGATTTACGCAGAGGGTCAGCGACGGTACGTGGAGTCACTCAGTTCATACGCCCGCCAGTTCCTCGGCCAGATGGACAAACCGGACGTCGACTTCATCGAGGGGCTGTCGCCGGCTATTGCGATCGACCAGAAGAGCGCCTCGCGCAATCCGCGTTCCACGGTGGGCACTATCACTGAGATCTACGACTATCTCCGTCTCCTGTATGCACGCATCGGTGTACCGCATTGCCCCGATGACGGCACCGTCATCACGCGCCAGACGCCGCAACAGATTGTCGATCGATTACTCGAACTCGAAGAGGGGACGAGGTTCGAGGTTCTGGCTCCCGTTGTTCGTGGTCGCAAGGGTACATATGACACGTTGCTGGCCGATCTGGCAACACAGGGGTTTGCCAGGGCACGGGTGGATGGCGAAGTCAGAGATTTGACTGAATCCTTCGATCTCGCACGTTATGAACAGCACACCATCGAGGTGGTGGTCGATCGTCTCGTCAAACGCGATGGGATTGAACGACGTTTGACGGATTCGCTCGAGACGGCGTTACGGCTCGCCGATGGGGTAGCGGAAGTCCACTTGGTTCGAGGAGGGGATGACGACGAGACTCTCACGTTCTCACAACACCTTGCGTGTACGGAGTGTGGCGCTTCGTTTGAGGAGTTGGCACCGAGGAACTTCTCCTTCAACTCTCCGTATGGTGCATGCGAAAGGTGTGATGGTCTTGGAACCCGGTTCGAGGTGGATCCAGAATTGGTTGTTCCCAATCCGGATCTTTCGATTTCCGAGGGCGCAATCAATCCCTGGGCTTCGGCTCGCACCGCCTATTACCCACGCCTACTAGAGGCTGTCTGCACCGAGTACGAAATAGACGAGTCTGTGCCGTGGTCGAAGCTGTCCAAGAAGCACCAGAAGCTGCTGATGTTCGGTACAGGTGCCGGAACGGTGCATATCAGCTATCGCAACAGATACGGACGGAGACGTTCTTATGACGCTAAGTACGAAGGTGTTGTTCCGCATCTTCAGCGTCGGCACACCGAATCCGAGAGTGACTCTCAGCGTGAGCACATAGAGGGATACATGCGCGAGGTGGCGTGCCCGACATGTAGTGGGGCACGTCTGGCACCGTTTCCTCTGGGAGTAACTATCGACGGTCATTCCATCGACGACCTTGCCAGAATGTCGATTGCCGATTCTGCAGCGGCTCTTCGTGGCCTCGAACTCTCTGAGCGAGATCGGATGATCGCTGAGCGCGTGGTCAAGGAGATCAACTCCCGCATGGGGTTTCTCGTAGATGTGGGTCTTGACTACCTGACTTTGGCCCGCTCGGCATCCACATTGGCTGGCGGTGAAGCTCAACGTATCCGCCTGGCATCTCAAATTGGGAGCGGTCTTGTCGGCGTGTTGTATGTGCTGGATGAGCCGTCCATCGGATTGCACCAGCGGGACAACAGGCGTCTTATCGACACACTGCTGCGGATGCGGGACCTGGGAAACACGGTCCTGGTGGTAGAGCATGATGAGGACACGATTCGTGTCGCCGACCACGTCGTGGATATTGGGCCCGGAGCGGGCGAACACGGAGGAGCGGTGGTATACGCGGGTCCTGTTTCAGGCCTGTTGGGTGCCGAAGATTCGATTACCGGTCAATACTTGGCCGGGAAGCGCACCATTCCGGTGCCTGAGATTCGTCGCGAGCCCGGTGAACACTGGTTGGTCGTACGTGGAGCCCGTGAACACAACCTCCGCAACATAGATGTCGAGTTTCCTCTGGGTTGTTTCGTCGTCGTCACCGGCGTGTCGGGTTCCGGCAAATCAACCCTCGTGAATGACATCTTGCACAGGTCATTGATGCAGCACGTCTACGGATCACGGGTGCCTCCGGGGCTCCACAAGTCAGTCGAGGGCCTTGAGGCACTAGATAAGGTCATCAATATCGACCAGTCGCCAATCGGTCGGACCCCCAGATCTAATCCGGCCACGTATTCGGGTGTCTTTGATCACATCAGGAAACTCTTTGCTCAGACTCATGAAGCAAAAGTGAGGGGCTACATGCCCGGTCGTTTCTCTTTCAACGTGGCCGGGGGCCGCTGCGAGGCCTGTTCCGGCGACGGAACCATCAAGATCGAGATGCATTTTCTTCCGAATGTCTATGTTCCGTGCGGGGTATGTGGTGGCGCCCGCTACAACCGCGACACCCTTGATGTCACCTTCAAGGACAAGAATATTTCGGATGTCTTGAATATGCCTTGCGAAGAAGCGCTGGAGTTCTTTTCGAACCAACCTGCGATTGTGCGCCACCTTCAGACCCTCGTCGATGTGGGTCTGGGATATGTACGTCTTGGGCAATCGGCCCCGACGCTCTCGGGCGGTGAGGCGCAACGGGTGAAATTGGCCAGTGAGCTGGCAAAGCGTTCGACAGGACACACCATCTACATTCTCGACGAACCGACTACGGGCCTTCACTTCGAGGACATACGTAAACTGCTCACCGTTCTGTCGAGGCTGGTCGATCAGGGGAATACCGTCGTGGTGATAGAGCACAATCTGGATGTCATCAAGACCGCCGATTGGATTATCGATCTCGGACCAGAAGGCGGCAGTGGTGGTGGCACCGTGGTGGCGGAGGGTCAACCCGAACTGATTGCGAAGACCTCGGAGTCGTATACGGGTCAGTTTCTCGCCCCGCTACTCGGAGGGTAGATCACGAAGTGCGTCGCCTCTCCCGTGTCCTGTTGAACCTGGGTATTGCGATGATTGTGGTCGGATTGTCGCTCTACCATGCACGTTCGATTGCTGATCCGCCATATTCGTATACGGGAACGTTCCGTTTCGGCTGGTCGATTTTCTACATCATTATTCTGGCTCTCGCGGCCTACGGATTCGGCCTGCCGGAGATACCCCGCACACCGCGACAGGCGTTGACGAGAGCCCTTGGATCGGCTCTGGTTGCTGCTCTGGGCATCTCGGTCGTCCAACTGGTGGCCGGTGACGCGCTGCTACCCAGATTCGTGGTCTTCGGCGCTGCCGTCGCACTGATCCCGTGGTACCTGCTCTGTGTGGCATTCGGGGGAAGTCAGTCCGCCACTGTTGCACGTGACCGGGTGCTGGTTGTGAGCGGGGTTGTCGATGCGTCGAGGCTCCGAGAGGAAGTGAATCGGAGCCCTGAGCGACCGGTGATACTCACCGATATCGTTCCGGTGGATCTGGCGCTTGGGGATGGTGCGATTGCACCGCTTGTCAATGACGTCATCGCCAAGCGTGTGAAGGTTCTGGTACTGGATCGTGACGCGCAGTCGGAACCAAGCATTGTGTCGCAAGCAGGTCAACTTCACGAACGCGGTATCCGGGTGAGGACTCTGTCACTGTTCTATGACGAGTGGCTGGGTATGTTGCCAATGGCGGAGTTGGAGAGGGTCTCGCTCATGTTTGACATCGGCGAACTTCATCGCGGCTATTACGGCAGGCTCAAGCGGGTGATCGATCTTGTCTTTGCGATTCTTGGTCTGCTGGTGCTTCTTATTGTCACTCCGTTTGTCCTCGTCGGGAACTTGCTGGCCAATAGGGGGCCCCTTATCTATCGACAGGAACGTGTTGGAAAGGGCGGAGCACCATTCACGATGATCAAGTTCCGAACCATGCGTGACGATCCATCTGCGGCTACCGAGTGGACCGCTCAAGATGACTCTCGAATTACGCGGTTTGGCCAACTTCTCCGGGTCAGCCATCTTGATGAGCTCCCGCAGGTCATCAACATATTGCGGGGAGACCTGTCCGTTGTCGGTCCACGTCCCGAACAACCGAGCTATGTCACTCAGTTGTCCGAGGCGCTGCCGTTCTATCGTCTACGACACCTCGTTCGGCCGGGTCTGACCGGCTGGGCCCAAGTGAAGTTCGGATACGCCGGTGATGAGTCCGATTCGTTGGAGAAGCTTCAGTACGATTTTTTCTACCTGCGGCATCAGCGGCTTGGCCTGGACCTCAGGATCATTGGGCGCACACTCAGGAGCGTCATTGGCGGTGAAGGTCGGTGAGCGACGGATATCTGTATGCACCTCAGGTGATGGCGAGCATCCGGTCGAGCGCCACTTTGGCCCACTTGGTCACGTCATCGTCGACCTTGATCTGGTTGACAACGTTTCCCTGAACCAGATTCTCGAGTGTCCACGCCAGGTGAGGTCCGTCGATTCGGGACATCGTCGAACACGGACACAACTCCGGATCGAGTGACTTAACGGTCTTGTCCGGAGTCTCGTTGTTGAGTCGACTCACCAGATGGATCTCGGTACCTACCGCAAATGTCGTTCCGGGCGGCGCTGCTTCGATGGTCTTGACGATGAACGAGGTGGAACCGACGTGGTCCGCCAGTTCGCACACCTCGTGTGCGCACTCGGGGTGGGCGACAACTATGCCGTCGGGGTGCTCGGAGCGGAATGCCTCGATGTGTTCGGGGCGGAAACGCTGGTGCACCGAGCAATGTCCACGCCACAGTAGGAACGTTGCCTCTTTGACGTCGGCCTCGGTGAGACCCCCAAGGTCCTTGCGTGGATTCCAGACTCGCATATGGCTCTCGTCGTACCCCAGGTCGTATCCGGTGTTGCGACCGAGATGCTGGTCGGGGAAGAACAGCACCTGAGAAGCATGCGGGCTGTCGGCTGGCTGATCGCCGATTCCCAGTGCCCAACTGAGCAGTGCCCTGGCATTCGACGACGTACAGACCGCACCACCCCGCTCTCCGACGAATGCTTTCAGTGCGGCCGAGGAGTTCATGTAGGTGATTGGGACGACCTTGGATATGTCGGTTACTTCAGCCAGGGTGTCCCAGACATCTTCCACGTCGTCGATGAAGGCCATGTCGGCCATCGAACAGCCTGCGTTGAGGTCGGGGAGTACCACCTGTTGATGCTCTCCGCTCAGGATGTCGGCGGACTCGGCCATGAAGTGCACACCGCAGAAGACGATGTACTGAGCAACAGGGTTGTCTCGTGCCAGTTCGGCTAAGCCGAAGCTGTCGCCGCGTGCGTCGGCCCACTGCATGACCTCGTCACGCTGGTAGTGGTGTCCGAGGATCATCAGCCTTTCGCCGAGTTCCTCCTTGGCCGTGGCAATCCACTTGTCCAACATCTCTGGCGTTGCATCTGTGTATCGCTCGGGGAGCGGGGACTGCATCCGAATCATGTGAAATGGAC
>CAYQFM010000101.1:0-7036 GCA_964416735.1 uncultured Iamiaceae bacterium
GGCCTGAACTCCACCGGATGACCGCACTGGTTTCGTCTGGTGCGACGGCTGCCCTGTCGATCTGGCTGCTCGTCTCCTTCGAGGCTGGTGAAGCTGGTTTCCAGTTCGTCGTCTCCAAGACGTGGGTGCAGGAGTTCGACATCAAGTTCTATTTCGGTGTCGATGGCATCTCGCTTTTCCTCGTGGTGCTGACCGGGATCCTCTTTCCGCTTGCCATGCTCGCGTCGAAACCGGATCACGATGAGAAGGGTTACTGGTTCTGGTTGACCCTGCTTCAGGTTGGCTGCATGGGCGCTTTCGTGGCCCTCGACCTGCTGTTGTTCTTCCTTTTCTTCGAGTTGACCCTGGTGCCGCTGTACTTCCTGATCGGAAGGTGGGGACACGGCCGCCGGGTGTATGCGGCAACCAAGTTCTTCCTCTTCACCATGCTCGGTTCGGCGTTCATGCTGGTCTCGATCGTCATTCTGGCGATTCTCGCCAAGGCCGGTCCCGACGGCGGTGTGAGCTTTGACCTGCTGCGCGTGGCCGCCAGCGATTCCATAGCGCGCACCACCGGTCGTTGGCTGTTCATCGGGTTTGCGGCAGCGTTCATGGTCAAGACCCCGGTGTTCCCTTTCCACACATGGCTTCCAGACGCTCACACCGAGGCACCCACGGCCGGTTCGGTGATCCTGGCAGGTATCCTCCTGAAACTCGGTACGTACGGGTTTCTCCGGTACGGGCTGTTCCTGTTCCCCGAGGCGACCGTCTGGTTGGCGCCGGTGATGATGACCCTCGGAACCGTGGGGATCATCTACACGGCGATCGTCGCTGCAATGCAGCGGAACTTCAAGCGGCTGATTGCGTATACGTCGGTGGCACACATGGGTTTCGCCATCCTCGGCCTGTTCGCTCTCAGCACCCAGGCCGTGACAGGTTCGGTCGTGGTGATGATCAACCACGGCATCTCGACCGGCGCCCTGTTCATCCTGCTCGGGTATCTCTACGAGCGTCGCCACACGTACAACTTCAAGAGCCTGCGGGGAATCCAGTCGGTTGCCCCTTGGTTCGCTGGTGTCTTCACGCTGGTCATGTTCTCGTCCATTGGAGTTCCGGGGCTGAACGGGTTTGTCGGCGAGTTCCTGGTGCTCGTGGGAACGTTCGTGACCCATCGCTGGTGGGCTGTGGTGGCTGCCTCCGGGGTCATCTTCGCCGCTCTCTACCTCCTCTGGGCATACCAACAGGCCTTCCACGGTCCGGTCGATGCTGACAATGAGAAGTTCCGTGAACTGCAGATGAGCGAAAAGCTGGTGATGGTTCCGCTGATCGGGTTGATCATCTTCCTCGGGGTATATCCGAAGCCGATTCTCGAGCGCATAGAGCCATCGGTGAACCGGGTGCTCGAGCACGTCAAAGAGGTCAATCAGCGGACCAGGCCGGATTTCGACATCCCGGTGACCTCGTCGCTCTCTGCTACTTCGGATGCCGAACCCGCTGCGGCGTCCGATGGCCCTGAGGCTGCCGATGGCCCTGACGCTACCGATAGCGGGGCTCAGGTCGGGGAGGAGGGTCGATGACAGCGTTCGTATCCGTGTTCGGCCAGGTCATCACGCCCCAGGCAACCTCGGAACCGGCCGCAGCCGCGGTGAAGGTCCCGTCCGTCGAGTGGTCAGCGCTGTTGCCCCTGCTGATCCTGGCCGGTGGCGCTCTGTTGCTCATCACGCTCAGTTCGCTGGTGCGTCGTCGTCCGGCCAGAGGCGTCTTTGCTCTCTACACGGTCATCGTGGCGATCGCTTCGTTCGTGTCAGCCGCACCCCTGTGGGGTCGTGTGCAGGGTTGGGACAGGATCCTCTGGTTCGATGTGAACCCCGACCGCCTCGGTCCGTTCTCGACCGTCGGCGAGGCTGTCGGCGTGGACGGATTCAGCCTGTTCATCACGGCCCTCATCTGCTTCGCCGTGGTGGTCACCGTTCTGTTCACCAGCGACTATCTGGACCGTGAGGGCATGGACGGCCCCGAGCCGTATGTGCTGCTTCTCCTTGCGGCAACCGGCGGTGTCATCATGGCGATGGCCAACGATCTGATCGTGTTGTTCCTGGGCCTCGAGACGCTCTCGTTGGCGCTGTACGTGATGGCCGCATACGACCTGAGGCGCTCGCAGTCCCAGGAAGGAGCCATCAAGTACTTCCTCCTCGGGTCTTTGTCGGCGGCGTTCTTCCTCTACGGCATAGCAATGATTTACGGCGCCACCGGGTCGACCAACATGCTCGACATCAAGGACTTCATGGCGACGAATGTCCCAATCACCAACGGTCTGTTGATGCTGGGTATCGCTCTGATGCTCGTAGGCCTGGCTTTCAAGGCCGCGGTGGTTCCGTTCCACACGTGGAGTCCGGACACTTATCAGGGAACCCCCACGCCGTTCGTGGCGTTCATGGCTTCGGGTGTGAAGGCGGCGGCGCTGGCCGGGTTGGTGCGGGTGTTCGTCCTGACCTTCTCCAACTATGCGGCCGACTGGCAGCCGATTGTCTATGCGTTGGCGATCCTCTCGCTGGTCGTCGGTGCGGTGCTGGCGATTGTCCAGAAGAACGTGAAGCGGATGTTCGCCTATTCATCCATCGCCCACGTAGGTTTCATCCTCATGGCGCTCGAGGCGGCGAGCGACAAGGGTGTCCAGGCAATCCTGTTCTACCTGTTTGCCTACACGTTCATGGTTGCCGGTTCCTTCGGGGTCATCACTTTGGTGGGACGCAAGGGCGACGCCCGCCACGACATAGGCGACTACCGCGGGCTGGCACGCAAGAACCCCGCTCTGGCACTCACCTTTGTGGTGCTGCTGCTCGCCCAGGCCGGGGTGCCGTTCACCTCCGGCTTCTTTGCCAAGTTCTACGCCGTCGCTGCTGCGGTGGATGCTCACTCCTACTGGCTGGCAATAGTCGCCCTCGTTTCCGCGGTTGCATCGGCGTTCCTGTACCTGCGTCTGGTCATCATCATGACCATGAGCGCGGACGAACACGGTGTGGAATCCGACGAGGTCATGGCCGCGCCGCGAATCCGCGTGCCGTTCATTGCCGGAATGGGTCTTGCACTTTGCCTAGTCGTCACACTGGGTGTCGGGATCTTCCCATCGACTGTCTTCAAGTCCGCTGGTCGTGGTCAACCCGCTCTCGTGCGCGAAGAGGCCCCCCAAGATGCCACGTCGCTCATTTCAGTACCTTGACCCAGTGCATCGACCCAGCGCCATGACCCACTGCCATGACCCATCCAGATTCCGCAACCCGACGGGCTTTTCGCCCGTTTCACAGTGCAGTAATGGAGGATTTCATACCTTGTGCTCGTGTTCACTAGGCTCGGCGAACGATGTCTGAGTACTCGGAATTCCTCCGCCAGTACCTCACAGTCGGGATTTTCGGCGCTCTCGGAGTCGGTCTGGGAGCAGCCCTGCTCGGCCTCGGTGCGATTCTGCGACCCAACCGTCCCCAGCGCCAGAAGTACATCGCCTATGAGAGCGGTGTGGATCCGGTCGGTGGAGGATGGGCGCAGAGTCCTGTCCGCTATTACGTCTTTGCACTCCTATTCGTCATGTTCGACGTCGAAGCAGTGTTCATCTTCCCTTGGGCTGTCGGTCTCGAGGAGTTCGGCCGGTTCGGGTTGGTCGAGATGGTCGTGTTCATCGTCATCCTGGCTCTCGGCCTCGTCTATGCATGGCGCAAGAAGGTACTGAAATGGGTCTAGTCGAAAGCGGCAAGATGCCGAAGACGCTCACGACCCTGCTCAACATGAGCAGGAAGTACTCCATCTGGGTTTACCAGTGGGGTTTGGCCTGCTGCGCTATCGAGATGGGTGCAGCGTTCGCCTCGCCGCGCTACGACGTGATGCGCTTGGGCGTCATTCCCTTTCCGGCAAGCCCCCGCCAAGCAGACCTGGTCGTCATCGCGGGAACCGTGACGGACAAGATGGCACCGGCTGTTCTGCGTCTCTACGAGCAGATGCCCGACCCGAAGTACGTCATTTCAATGGGTGCATGTGCCAACACCGGTGGCCCCTACTGGGATTCATACTCGGTCACCAAGGGCGTCGATCAGTTGATTCCCGTGGACGTGTATGTCCCCGGATGCCCTCCACGGCCTGAAGCGCTTCTGGAGGGCATCGTGTTGCTCCAAGAGCGAATCCAGAACGAGGACATGTCCAAGCGTTGGAAGGGTGAGCCCATTGTCGTCGGATGACGCCACCACGACATCCGACGAAGTTGTCGAAGTTGCCGAGCGTGATGAACTGCGTGAGGGCCAACTCGACACGCTGCGCGGCGAACTGGGCGATGCCCTCGTGGGTTCGTACATTCGTCCGGGCGACGACCTGTGGATCCGCGTCGACCGCGATGCGTGGCAGGCGGTCGCCAAGGTCGCCAAGGCCAAGCTCAAGTGTGATTTCTTCGACTTCCTCTCGGCCATCGACTGGATGCCATCGCCGTTCGGCCGTGGTCTCGACAGCCAGGAAGACATCATCGTCGAGGGCACGCTGCCAAAGGAACTGCCCCCGATGACCACGGGATATGCCGGTGGGGACACACGTTTCCAGATGATTGCCCGCTTGCAGTCGGTCTCAGGTCATTTCGGAATCAACTTCAAGGCCGACATCCCCGACGACGATCTCTCGGTGGACACCTGGATTCCCGTGTTCGCCGGTGCCAACTGGCATGAGCGGGAAGCCCACGAAATGTTCGGGATCGACTTCAACGGACACCCCGATCTCCGCCATATCTACCTACCCGGTGGGTTTGAGGGTTATCCGATGCGCAAGGATTTTCCACTGCTGTCGAGGCGTGTCAAGCCATGGCCGGGAATCGTGGACATCGAGCAGATGCCCGACGCCGGCGGCGAAGGTGGTGACGACGAATGACCGAACTCACCGATCGCGAGAAGCTTGCATATGTCACGGCGCAGGCGGCTGACGCCCGACTGAATCTCGAACTGGAGACCGATGGGATGACCATCAACATCGGTCCACAGCACCCCGCCACACACGGCACGCTGCGCATTGTCGCCAAGCTCGATGGTGAGCAGGTCATCTCCGCCGAACCGATATGCGGGTACATGCATCGCGGCTACGAGAAGCTCACCGAGGTCCGTACATACCTTCAGATCACAACGCTCGTAGACCGAATCGACTGGCTCGGAAGCTTCGCCAACGAGGTTCCGTTCATCCTCGCTGCGGAGCAGATCATGGGTGTAGAGGCACCACCCCGTGCCCAGCACATTCGCACGATCCTCTTCGAACTGGCCCGCATCGCCAACATCAGCCTGTTCCTCGGTGATCTCGGGCTTCAGCTCGGTGGAATGACCGTGGGTTTCTACGCTTTCCGTGACAGGGAGTACGTCCTCAACCAGATCGAGGCGGTCACGGGTGGTCGTTTTCACACGATGTTCGACCGCGTCGGCGGTCTCAAGGACGACCTACCCAAGGGTTGGATCGAAGACACCAAGCGGGTTATGCAGACTCTGCGCGACTATTGCGACGAGGTCGATGACCTGCTGATCGGTAACGAGATCTTCCAGGCCAGAACCCGTGGAATCGGCGTGATTCCGGCCGACGTGGGCCTGTCCTACGGCCTGACCGGCGCGAACATCCGTGCCAGCGGCGTCGACTGGGATCTTCGGCGGGACAACTGCCCCAAGGGTCTCGCTTACGACAAGATCGATTGGAAAGTGTGGACCCACACCGACGGTGACGCATTCGCACGCTCCTGGATCCGCCTCCAGGAGGTTCGTGAGGCAACGAAGATCGTCGATCAGTTGCTCGATTCGATGCCAAGTGGTCCGATCATGGCCAAGGTCCCCAAGGTCATCAAGATTCCGGAGGGCGAGGCCTACGTCGCCACGGAGAACCCACTGGGCGAGATGGGTTATTACGTCGTTGCCAAGGGCGACCTGACCCCGTTCAGGGTCAAGATTCGGTCTGCGTCGTTCAACAACGTCTCCATCGTTCCGTGGTTGGTCAAGGGCGCCTACGTTCCCGACCTGGTCACGATCCTGGCAAGCCTCTATTTCATCCTGGGTGACATCGACCGATGATCTCGACAATCACACCGGTGATCTCGACGATCACGATGTTTGCGGCGTTCGATCCGCCCTACTGGCTCTCGACCGTCATCAAGGTTCTGGTCATAGCGCTGATCGTGCCGACGGCGGCGATGATCATGGGCGTCGTCTTCCTGTTCAAGATCATGTCCTGGATGCAGAGCCGCCTCGGCCCACAGGATGCCGGCCCTCGCGGCCTGCTCCAGTTGCTCGCCGACGGTGCAAAGTTCCTCCAGAAGGAGGACATCATCCCGGATAGGGCAGATCGCTTTGCATTCAAGGCGGCGCCACTGGTTGTACTTGCGTCCACAGTTCTCGTATACGTCACCATCCCGGCATCGAACAACCTCGTGGTTGCAAATCTCGACGTCGGCATCTTCTTCGTGCTTGCAGTGGCTTCGCTGTCGATCATCGGCATTCTCATGGCTTCCTGGGCGGCAGCCAACAAGTACGCACTCATGGGTGGTCTGCGCGCCACCGGTCAGCTCATCGCCTATGAACTTCCCATGGTGCTGGCTGTGGTGGGTGTGGTCATCCAGGCGGGCACATTGAGTTTGAACGGGATCGTCCAAGCCCAGACCGACGGCTCCATCCTGGGTTGGGGTGGCATCGGTAACCCATACATCCTCACCCAGTTCCTGGGGTTCGTGATCTTCATGACGGCCGTGCAGGCCGAGCTCACCCAGGTGCCTTTTGACATGCCCGTGGCCGAGTCTGAAATCGTCAGCGGCTATCAGGTCGAGTACTCGGGTTTCCGTTTCCTCATTTTCTTCCTGTCGGAATTCGCTTCGTCGTTCGCCTTCGGTGCAATTGCCGCCACGCTCTTCCTGGGCGGTTACGCACTTCCTTGGGTCGATACATCGAGTGATATCTACTGGCTCATAGGCCCGATCATTCTTGTAACGAAGATAATGATCGTGTCGTTCATCATCTTCTGGATCCGCTTCAGCTGGCCCCGGTTCCGTGAGGACCAGCTCCAG
>CAYQFM010000101.1:7046-7640 GCA_964416735.1 uncultured Iamiaceae bacterium
GCATGGAAGTTCCTGATTCCGCTGGCCTTGGTGAACATCGTCATCACTGCGGTTCTGAAGGTGGCGTTCTGATGGGAGAGGTGGTGCGCTGATGCCTGATTTTCCGGGAAGAGGCCTTGTCAAGGGCATGCAGGTCACGTTCGTCGAGATGATCAAGACCCTCAAGGAGGGTCCGGCGACGGTCAAGTATCCGCACGAAAAGGAACAGCCGGTTCCTCGCGCCCGCGGCGTCGTTGCGTACCTCGAAGAGAACTGTACGGCGTGCATGCTCTGCGCTCGTGAGTGCCCGGACTGGTGCATCTACATAGAGGCACACAAGCAGTGGGCACCCCCGCGCCGTGAGGGTGGAAAGCCCCGCCAGAAGGCCTCCATCGACCGATTCGACTACGACTACTCGCTGTGCATGTACTGCGGCATCTGTGTAGAGGTCTGTCCGTTCGAGGCCCTCTTCTGGAGCCCGGAGTACGAGTATTCCGAAGTGGAGATCGGCGACCTTATCCACGATAAGGAACGGCTCGGTCAGTGGATGGAGACCGTTCCCGAGTTCGAGCCCTACGAGAGCGGTTCTTCGGAGAAGGTCAAGAAGGTACCGAG
>CAYQFM010000102.1:0-7521 GCA_964416735.1 uncultured Iamiaceae bacterium
AGCGATTCGACAAAGCCCGGCGATTCGACAAAGTCCGAAACAACTGTCCCAGCCGCCAAAGGCCCGAACGAGCCACAAACCGGCACCAAGGACCCTGACGCGAAGTCATCCGATCTCGACTTCGACGCGCCCGCCAATGACGACGGCGAGGCGTTGGTCGACATCGTCGAATGCGAAGCATCAGGAGGAACCGTAACCGCCTCAGGGACCATCCTGAATCAGAGCGACAGTGCAAAGAAGTTCACGTTCACCATCGGCGTCTACACGGCGGGAACCTCCGATGCCCTCGGGAGTGGCACAGCGGCCACCGATGAGGTCAACCCGGGCGAAGAGGCGCCGTGGAAAGTGACCGTCGGTGACATCAATGAGTCTGACATCGAATGCCACACGCTGGGCTTCTCGACCGACTGATGTTCACGAATTGCTGCTGATGTCCAACGGTCACAACTGATGCCCGAAGGGCACGTCATTCACCATCTTGCCGATGTGATCCACGACCGGTTTGCACGGCGCGTTGTGGCGGTGTCGAGTCCCCAGGGGCGCTTCGCGGAATCCGCCGCACGAATAGATGGACTTCGCCTGCTCGGCGCAGAGGCCGTCGGCAAGCACCTGTTCATCCGGTTCACGGGTGATCAATGGGTGCACGTGCACCTCGGGATATATGGGCGCTTCACCTTCGGCGATCCACCGGTTCCCACGCCGGTCGGCCAAATCAGGATGCGCATGGTCAGCCGCAACGCATGGGCTGATCTGCGTGGTGCCAGTAGATGCGAGCTGATCGATGCCGAACATAAAGCCGACGTGGAGGCCAGACTCGGCGACGATCCACTGCGCAGCGATGCAACGGGTGAACGCGCATGGGAGCGCATCCACCGCAGCAGGGCACCGATCGCGACCCTGTTGATGGACCAGTCGATCGCCTCAGGGGTTGGAAATATCTTCCGGGCAGAGGTCCTGTTCCGCTCCAAGATCGACCCGTTTCGCGAGGGTAGATCGCTCGATGACCATGAGTGGGACTCAATTTGGACGGACCTCGTTTACCTGATGCGATACGCATACGAGGTCGGCCACATCGACTCAGTTGACGACGAGCACACCCCCGAGGCCATGGGTCGCGAGCCACGCACCGACCGTCATGGCGGCGAGGTCTACGTCTACCGGCGAGCGGGCCAACCGTGTCTGGTGTGCGGAACAACTGTCCGGTCGACCACACTGGCCGGTCGCAACCTGTTTTGGTGCCCCAAATGCCAGGCCACCCATAGTTGAGACACGGCCGCAAGCCTCTGTCATACCCGTACACAAGACTCGCTCATCACATCGGGAACCGCCTTTCAGCGAAATTCCCCCACAAACGCAGCAGTTGAAACGTATTATCAGGGGACGAGATGGCGCTTTCCGAGCATGCACGCCACCGAATGTACGAGTACTTCTCGAAGACCGATCTGGGTGAGGAGGTCACGGGCGAGATGCTTTCCCATTATCCATCCAGAGACACGGACGAACCGGTCACTCAGGGAACACTCCGCGAGGAACTTGCACTGGTTCGTATCGAGTGGAAAACGGAGATAGCGGATCTTCGCCAGGAGCTTTCATCCGACATGGCGACTCTCCGTCAGGAGCTGTCTGCCGAAATGGCGACTCTCCATCAGGATCTTTCATCCGACATGGCGACTCTCCGTCAGGATCTTTCATCCGACATGGCGGCTCTCCGTCAGGAGCTTTCATCCGACATGGCGACCCTCCGTCAGGATCTTTCATCCGACATTTCCACGCTGAGGCTCGAGACACACGACGGCCTCAACAACCTGCGAGTCGAGATGCATCAGGGCTTCAGAGCACAGACAATCTGGATGTTGGCAACAATGTTGACTCTTTCGGGAGTGATCATCGGATCATTCGCGACCTTCAGCTGACACATCGATCGAGCCAAGACGCCAACACCTCGGCCGACAACACATCTCGCTAGAGGGCTGATCGCCGAGACAGTTTGTCGGAGTACATGGCAGCGTCTGCACTTCGCAACAGATCCTCAAGCCTCGTACCGTCTCTTGGAGAGCGAGCAACTCCGATACTGCAGCCGAGACTGAGGGTGAGTCCGCCGACAATAAACGGGTCATCGAAAACCCTCGCGACGCGCTCTGCAAGGCGGCTTGCCGCATCATCGTCGGGAACAGGTGCGACAACCAGGAATTCGTCGCCTCCCAGCCGCACGACAAAGTCGTCCGCACGAAGATCGCCCACAAGACGTTCCCCCAACTGACCAAGGACGGCGTCGCCTATCAGGTGGCCGTGTGTGTCGTTGATCGTCTTGAAGCCATCGAGATCGAGAAAGAGGATCCCAAATCCGTCGAGACCGCCGCGATGGGCAATCTGCTCACTCATTCGCTCCTCAAAACCAAACCTGTTGGCAAGGCCGGTCAACCCATCACGAAGCACATGGCCCGGCACCTGAGCATTGATCGCGCTTGCCTCGAGGGCGCCAAGCGCATCCACATTCCGAACACCGGATTGCTCTGGTATCGATTCCGCCCATTCGCGGAGTCGATCCAAGCCATGAACAAATGACAAAGGAGCCTCGCTGAGAGGGCCGGGTGAAAACCAACGGGCCGTGAACTCACAACGCGGGTCGCTTCGTCTAACGCACTGGTTCTCAACCGAAACACCCTCGTCACCCCACAGGCGCGGCGTCGCAGCAAACACGCCCACGAGCATTCGACAGAAAAATCGGCTCCGACCCCTCGGATCGGATTCCACATCGATTACAGCGGTGTTTCCCTCAACTGACGCCAGAAAAGGCATGCGCAGGTCCGTGAGTTCACGAATCTGCTCGACGACCTCTGAAAACACAGCATCAACATCATCATTTGAGTTGAGGCGCGAGAGAATCCTCCCGCCAAGAACTCGAACCAACTCTTCACCGGTTCGCAGACCAATGTCAGGCTCGTAGCACAAGCTCGAAGCCGCTACCGCTGTTGCTATGACCAAGTCGGTGTCGAACCACGTGTGCGGTTCGTCGATAAACCCGAAAATCGTTGATGCCCCTACGCGCTCCACCAACTCATATAGACCGTCGTCTCCGCGACAGCGCTGAACATAAGAGGCCATTACCGCGCCGATGACACCCGCCACACCGCCCGATTGGACCTTGATGGCCGTCTGGCTCATTTCCACAATCCGCTCCAAGTGGCAATCACCGTTGAAAAAACCAGCGCGAAACCAAAGCGAAGACTACTGCGGTACGTAGGTTTGCATCGGGATCACTTCGATGAAACTAAAGCAAAACTGCAGAAATGACCCAAGAGACCCGTACGTGATCGGCATAGGACCACCTTGCCCCGCTCGAGCACCGAGAATGCCTGGACGGGCGCGCTGGGCGCTGAGTTAGAACTCGAAGTTCTTCTCCGACTCGGCTGCGGCGTTTTTTCCGGCTATATGACCGTAGGTCATACCTAGGCCGATGGTTGCCCCCGGACCCCAGTAGCCCTCCCCCGCTGGCGAAGCAATGCAGTTGCCCGCACCATACAGACCGGGAATCGGCTCACCGTTCCAGTCGAGCACCTGCGCGGAGGGGTTGATTACCGGCCCACCGTTGGTGTCGAGCATGCCTGCGGCCACGATGATGCAGTAATAAGGACCCTCTTCGGCAAAGGGCGCCATGGTCGGGTTCGGCGAACCTTCACGATTCGGCCCGTTCCATGCCAGGCCAATTGGCGCCTGACCACGTCCGAAGTCCTCGTCCACCCCGGTGCGGGCAAAGCCGTTGAACCGTTCAATCGTGGCGGCCAGGTTGCTCTTGAACGAACTATCGAGCCGGACCCCTGCAATGTGCTCGTCGAACTCAGCAAGCTGAGCATCGATCTTGGTTGCCAGGTCATCCCAGGTCTCACCCTTGATGACAAAGCTGGCACTCTCCCCGGGACGCGGCATGGGCTGGCGCATTCCGGTCCAACTTTCCGAACTGGCGACGGTGTCGTCGTAGATCATGAACAGCAGGTTGTTGATGTATTCACGACGTGAGGGTTCATACACGAAATGAGCTTTGGTCCGGTCGTGATACGGCATCTTCTCATCCACCACACGGTTGCCAAAGCGGTTGACGTGCATCATGGCGTCACCCCACGGCACCCAAACACTCGGCGGGGTCGGCGAACGCAGAGCTGCCTCCAGAGGAACCTGCTTGCCCCACGCATTGTGCATGTTGCCCAATTGCGCGCCTACGGCCGCACCGAGAGTTACGAAATCACCCTGGGCGCCAAGCGTCGCGCACGTTCCATAGCGACGACCCGGCAGGTACCGCTTCACCAACTCCTGGTTGTGCGCATAACCACCCGAAGCGAAGATCACCGCCTTACGGGCACGGGCCACCTCTGCGTTGTGCCCGTATCGAATCTCCAGACCGACGACCTCACCATCGTCATTGCGGATGATGCCCATGGCCCGCCGGTTCAGCACCACCTTCACGCCGAACTTTTCTGCACCCGCGGCCAACTGGTCGACCAGCCCGGGTGTGCCGGGCCGTGGGAACAAGTGGCGACCGGTCGGCAACTTCTCCTCTTCGAGTTCCGCTCCGTAGTCAGGGAAGCCGGCGAGCAGGTTGCCCGAGGGCATCTGCGCCGGATTGTTCACATCGGGCGCACGGGTGTCGGCCATGACGTCGAGAACGCCGTTGTCCGTGAGGTAGTCGATTGCCGGTGAACCCTCGTCGTAGAACGTGGCGATCAGGTCGTAGCGATCCTGGGGCAGGCCCAACGTGGGGTGATCAGCCACGTAGTACTCCGGGAACGAAAGACGCACCATGTAACGAAGCGCCCAGTCGCGGGGGTCTTCCTTGCCCTGGTCACGCAACGACTTGTTGTTGCAGATCCACGCCGTACCACCCGAGGCACCCGTGGTGCCACCGATGTGGTCATTGCACTCGAACAGGACCACCGAGGCGCCCTCGATGGCGGCGGTGATGGCGGCAGAGAAGCCGCTACCACCGGAACCCACAACGAGCACGTCGGCATCGAAGTCGAAAAGATCATCAGACACTGAAAACTCCTGTCATCTCGACTGAATAGAAACAATCTGGTCCTCGTCGAAGCCCAGTTCGGCGAGTATCTCGGCACTGTGTTGACCGAGCATCGGGGGCGGAATCCGTACCGCTCCCGGGGTCTTGGCGAAGTGTAGAGGGACACCGGTCACGTTGATCGGACCGAGTTTGTCGTGCTCGACCTCGACGATCATCTCGTTATGGCGAATCTGAGGATCCTCGGTCACCTCGATCACGCTGTTGATCGGAGCTGTGAGCACGTCGGCAGCCACCAGTCTCTCGACGAGTTCCGCACGGGTGAGCTCACGCGTCCTTGTATCAATGACCGCATCGAGGTCGTCTTGATTGGCCAATCGGGAATCAATATCCGCGAAGCGGGGATCGTCCACCCAGTTCGTATCCAAGGCGTCACACAACTTGGAGAAGAACTTCTCAGACGGACACGTGATCACGACCTTTTCTCCGTCGAGCGTGTTGTAAATGCCCGAAGGAGCGAAGTAGAGGCTGCGATTAGCCGTTCGCGGGGTCTCTTCGCCGGTGATCAGGTAACTTCCGACCCCAGCCGCCTGGGCGTGAACCAGAGCGTCGAGCAGGGAGACATCGATGCGCTGACCCTCACCGGTCTTGTCCCTGTGATGCACTGCGGTCATAGCCGCCATCGACGCCATGACCGAAGTGAGCGTGTCGATGAGTGGCACAGTGACACGCACTGGCGGCGCACCGACTTCTCCGGTGAGTGCAAGCAGGCCCGCGTAACCCTGAATCAGAAAGTCGATGCCAGGTCGTCCGGCATATGGGCCGTCGGCTCCGAATGCCGTAATCCCAATCCAGATGATGTCCTCACGATGGGCTTTGACAGACTCGTAATCAAGGCCAAGCTTCGACAGGGCTGGTTCACGGGTGTTCGTGATGAACACATCAGCGGTCTTTATCAAACGACCGAACGCTTCGCGGTCGAGGTCCTGGCGCAGATCGAGAACCAGCGACCGCTTGGAGCGATTGAGGCTGAGGTACGACGAGCGTTCGCCATCACGCTGTGGTCCGAGGTGCCGGCTCTCCTCACCACGCGGTGATTCGACCTTGATGGCATCGGCGCCGAGATCCCCCATCAGCGTGGCCGCATAGGGACCGGCCATCATCGACGAGTACTCGACGACCCTCAAATCCGTGAGCGGACCTTGCCGGCGAGATTCCGTTACGCCGTCGTCTGCCGTCACGGGATCACGCCCTCCTTCAGCTTGGCGATCTCGTCCCAATCGAGACCCAGCATGTCAAGCAACAGCAGTTCCGTGTCCTGGCCGAGTTCGGGCCCGAGGCTGTCCACCCTGCCGGGAGTCTTACCGAGCGTCACCGGAAGACCTCTGATGTCGACTTCGCCAGCAGCATCAGAACAGAACGTGCGAACTATGTAGTCGTTGGCGACCGCCTGGGGTTCGTCAACGATGTCCTTGTAGTTGTTGATGGACGCCGCGACGATGCCCGCCTCCGTCAGCCGGGACACCCAATCGGCAACATCGGAGCTTGCAAATGCACCATCGAGCGCCGCAATCACCGCCTCACAATGCTCCCGTCGGCCTTCTGCACTGGAAAATCTGGTTTCTCCAGCGAGCTCTGCGTCCCCGATCACACCGGCAATACGCTTCCACGCATCGTCGGAATTCTCGGCGCAGACGAACAACCAGCCGTCGTTGGCCGCGTAACGGTTCCAAAGCGGATTGGCCACGTTCTTGCGCGAGTGCTGATCCATGTAGAAGTCCCTACCTGTGCCCAGGTATCTCTGCAGGGTCGGTGCGGCCAACAGGATCTGCGAGCCCAGCAGCGACGCATCCATCATCTGACCCTTACCCGTAGTACGCCGGTTGTGCAGGGCGATCATGATTCCCACGGCGGAGAGCAACCCGCCCATCGCATCACCGGACCCGAGGCCCAGATAGATCGGAGGCTGACCGGGTTCACCAAGTCGACCCATGATGCCGGTGAGCGCCTGAACCGTCATGTCGAAGGCGGGCTTGTTGGTGCCACGTCGTCCGTAGCCACTGTTGGTGGCGTAAACGAGGCGCGGATTGATCTTCGACAAGGTGGCGTAGTCGAAGCCGAGTGGTTCGAGGCTCGCCATCGACTGGTTCCACAAGAACACATCCGACTCTGCAACCATCTTGTAGATGAGGTCCCGACCGGCTTCGGCCTTCAGGTCGACCGCCATCGACTTCTTGTTGCGGTTGTTGGCCAGGAAGTACTGATTCCAATCGGCAACCGGTACCGCGTTGATGCTCTTTACCCCACGTGACGGATCTCCGGACCCGGGGCGCTCCATGTGAATGACCTCAGCACCGAGGTCAGCCAGGAACTGGGCACACACTGGACCCTGGAACCACACGGTGAAATCCAGGACCCTGATGCCGTCGAGCGGACGGCGCCCCGAGGTCACCGGCGCCGGTTCGGTTGAAGTGCCGGCGGCAATCCGCGGCACCGGAGCGGTGGCCGGACCA
>CAYQFM010000103.1:0-1545 GCA_964416735.1 uncultured Iamiaceae bacterium
GCTGCGCTGGAGGTGGCGGCAGAAATGGAGGCCGCTGCGCTGGTGGAGTTGGTGGTGGAGGTGGCGCATGAGCAATCCGCGTCTGACCGGGCGGGACCCAGCCGGATGGCTTCAACCCCTCTGGGTCCCATCCACAACCTTGGCACCAGTCCCAGTCGGCCTGAACGAGTACTCCGCACTCTGGACATCTGGGTTCGTCGGACATATCTCAGGTCCTCACAAGGGACGGGTTAGCGGAAACTCACGAACGTTGGGCGAACCATTTCAACACCGCCGCCGTTCCTTCATCGAGCGCAGTGGTCGGATCCCAGTTGAGTAACCCCCTGGCCTTCGACGGGTCAAGCGATGATCGACTCAACTCCCCGGGACGGGCTGTTGCATGAACCCCAGTGGACGTAGTTCCAACGGCACGCGCCATCGAGTCGTACAGGTCGTTGACTGACGTCTCCACCCCGGTGCCGATATTGAACAGCCCTCCATCTCCGAGGGTTGCTGCCCGGACGAAAGCGTCAACCACGTCATCGACGAAGACGTAGTCACGCGTCTGGGTTCCGTCACCGAAGATCGTGCACGGCTCACCCGCCAACAACTTGCCGGCGAATATCGCCACAACCCCGGCTTCACCGTTGGGGTCCTGGCGGGGACCGTAGACGTTGGCAAGAGCCAGAGCGGTGAACTCGAGGCCGTGAAGTTCCCGGTAAGCGAAGAGATAATCGCCCACCACTTTCTTGGCCACACCGTACGGGGACACAGGCAACTGGGCGTGGCTTTCATCAACGGGCAGGCTCTCGGGCGCCGGCTCTCCGTAAATCGTGCCTCCACTCGAAGCAAAGACGACCTTGCGTGATCCACCTCGACGGGCACCTTCGATCACGTTGAGACTCCCGAGTATGTTCACCTCGGCGTCAAAGGTGGGTCGCGCTACAGAAACCCGCACATCAGCTTGCGCCGCCAGGTGAAAAACAACTTCAGGCTCGATACCAGCGATGAGGTCGATCACACTCGGATCGCGAATATCAAGGTGGTGGAACTCCAGAGCACCTGTGTCCGACGTCAATTCTCGGGCATCGGCAAGATTGCCGATATTCCCAGACCACAGGCTGTCAACGACGTCCACTCGCCATCCTTCACGCAGAAGACGATCGACCAAAGTGGAACCGATGAAACCTGCCCCGCCAGTCACTACCGCCGTGCGCGAATTTGCCATTGCTGCCAATCCTCCTCGGTTGGGATCCTGACGCCTTCGAGCACCGCACCGGGTAGAACCACCGAGTGGTGGTCCGCCAGGCACTTGTGAACAACCAGGTGTCTGGCGTTATCGACCCTTGAACTCCGGCGGACGCTTCTCCGCGAATGCCTTCGGGCCTTCCTTGGCATCTTCGGAACTGAACACCCTTGCCGCAAGCGCCTTCTCCAGAACGAAGCCGGGTTCGAGCGCAAGAGCACGCACGGCGATCTCCTTGGAGGTGTGCACGGCCAGCGGTCCGTTCTTGCAGATGCGCTCGGCATAGTGCATAGCCGTGTCCATGAGTTGGTCCGGCGGGA
>CAYQFM010000103.1:1555-7481 GCA_964416735.1 uncultured Iamiaceae bacterium
GGCGCGGGTCCGGGCTCGCGGGCAAGCGCACGATCGTGCATCGCCGTGGCGGTGTGCTCGGCCGGCGGGACGTCCTTGTTGATCAGGCCGATCTCGTATGCACGCTCGGCACTGATCGGATCACCAGTAAGCAGAAGTTCCATTGCGATGGCCCATGGAATCTGACGCGGCACGCGGATGTGCGAACCACCCGCTGGCACCAGACCCCAGCGCACCTCGCCCAGGGCGAACTTTGCCCCTTCGACCGCAACACGTAGGTCGGTACCGGCGAGCATCTCCAAGCCACCGGCCACACAGAACCCATTGACCGCACCGATGATCGGTTTGAAGACGTTGGAGAACTGCCGCTTGGTGTGATCTTCATACCCCAGCTCGTCGCCAGCGGTGAGCAGTGGGATGGCTTCCTTCAGATCCATGCCTGTACAAAACGCCTTGTCGCCGGTGGCTGTGAGAATGGAGACCCACATGTCATCGTCGTTGGCGAAGTCCTCAAACGCTCGGTCGATTCCGGCGAGCATGCCCTTGGTGAGCGAATTCAACGAGTCGGGCCGGTCGATGGTGACGATCGCAATATGACCGGTCTTCTCGTAGTGGATCGTGTCGGGCAGCTTGAGCGACGACACAGGCGTGGAGGTGTACTTGCGCTGGCGGGTCTTGGAGCGACGGAACTTGGGAAGGGTCACCTCCTTGGTCACGTCCTCGAAGACGATCTCCACCGGCATGCCGATCTCGAGGTCCTTGGGCTCCACGTCGATGATCTCGGTGAGGAGGCGAACCCCTTCCTCCATCTCGACAATGGTCGGCGCATAGGGACCCTGATTGGCGAAATCGGGATGCAGGGCACGGTCTGCGACGGTCCACGAGAAGATCTCACCTCGACCGCTGGAGAGTTCCCAAGTCCATTGCAACGAACCGCAATTGGCGCACATCTCGCGGGGAACGTGACGCCACGTATTGCACTTCGAGCAACGCTGGAACCGCAACTCACCATTGCGGATGAAGTCGTAAAACTCGCCCGTGTGGCCTTCCAGGGCGGGAAGCGGCTTTGAGTACGGCTGGGGGCCCCATTCGGTCACGACCTCGAGGGTCTTGTCCTCGTAAGTGAACTTCTTGGGAAGCGGACGCCGCAGCCACTGGTCGTAGAAGGTGTCGAGGTCGGGAAGGAACTCGAAGTCGGGCGGACACCCACGTGGAACCGCCTCCACCTCCAGGTGGCTACCACAACCGGGGCAGATGTACTCGCGCAGCTGCATCCAAGTGGGGTCGGGGGTCTCGCGGCCCTGATAGATCTCTTCGAAGCCGTCCCATGTGTCACGCACGTGAATAAGCGCGGAGATCTTCCAGTTGACGCGGTAATCACCGAACTCGTGTCCGCACTTGCACTTGACAATGCGTTCGTCGCCCTTGGCAACTATGAACAACTGCGGTGTGAGCGGTAGCAGGATCTGTTCTGACCAGTTCACCCGCGATTGAAGGATCTCGACGTATATGTCGAAACGGTTCTCGTCCTTGGGCTGCCGCATCATCTCCTGTACGGCTGGCCAGGGCAGGATGCCGTCCATGAGTCGTTCGATGTCAGGTCGCTCGAATAGCGCCATCGGATCTCCTCCTAGATCTCGGCCGCGTCTGCGGTACGACGATGACGTCTGTACGCGGTCGCGATGAAAAACATTTCTAGTTCAGTCATCGGGTCAGGACGGCGATACTTCCGTCCCCGAAGTCACCCCATCCGGTGACAATTCCGGTCTCGGCACGCTTGATCTGCCGCTCCCCCGCTTCACCGCGAAGTTGGCGCACGGCCTCGACGATGTGGTTCATGCCGAGCACGTGCGCTTCGGACAGCAGGCCGCCGTGGGTGTTGATGGGCAACTTCCCATCAGGCCCAATTCCCATCTCCTCAATAAATGCTCCGCCTTCGCCACGCTTACAGAACCCAGCCTCTTCAATCTGCTGAAGCACCTCGAAGGTGAAGCAGTCGTAGATCATGGCAAAATCCAGATCCACCGGACGGATCTTTGCCTGACCGAACGCCTCGGGCGCCGCATCGGTCAGGCCGATCTGGAACACGTCCTCGCGGCTGATTATCTCGTCGGCCGGATAAGGCTGAGCGCGGGCAACCCCCGCTATCTCCACCGGAGACTTGCGCAGATCTCTGGCACGCTCGGTCGTTGTCACCACCACCGCTGCGGCACCGTCGGTCTCGAGACTGCAGTCGAGCAGGCGGTAGGGATCGGAGATCATCGGCGAGGCCAGATAGTCGTCCATGGTGATCGTCTTCCCATACATGACCGCACGCGGATTGCGCTGGGCATGATCCCGCATTGCGATGGAAATGAGCCCCAGGTGCTCAGCCTTTGTACCGAACTCGTGCATGTGGCGGCGTGCGATCACCGCATACCACTGCGGCGGCGCCGTGAAGCCGTGCGGAATGTAGAAGTCCCTGGCAATCTTGCCGCCCGGGATCGAGTCGACATCCTGCGCGACGGTCTCGGCGAAGCTGCGGCCCGAGTAGCCGTTCCATCCGGCTGGCAACAGCACATGTTTTGCAACACCGCTCGTGACCGCGAGCGCTGCATCCTGGAGCGAACCGACCGGTGATGCACCACCCATGTTGACCGTGGCCGAGAACCGAAGGTTCTCGCAGCCTAGGTTTGCGGCGAACTCTTCAGCCTTACCCAGGTTGGGAAACGGCATGATGCCGTCGATCTCGTGAGGCTTCAGACCGGCGTCTTCAATTGCGTTGATGCACGCCTCGAGTTGCAGAGCCAGTTGACTCTTCCCGGAACCGGGTTTGCGGCAGTAGGCGGTCTCACCGATACCGGTGATCGAGGCACCGGTGGTCATGTCGCAGTCGAATCTCCGCCCGCGGCGGGAACTCGTTTGATCGGCTCCACACCCGTGAGCCTCGCCAGATTGAGACCTAGGATTCCAGCGCGAATCTCGGGGGTGATTTCTTGGTAACCCCACTGCTCGCGCAGATCTTCGGGGATCTGGAGGTTACGCACCCAGTCGACCACCCGCTTAGTATCGAGGAACGGAAGGTCGAGACCCATCACGATCTTCGAGGGTTCAACCCACTGGAGCGCTGTACCAATGGCGTGGTAGCCGCGATAAGGGGAACGCTCATACCAGCCCACAATGCCTGACATGGAGAGGTAAAGGCCCTCATGCTTGGCGGCCAATCCAATGAGTTCCTCGGTGTGTGGCCATGCCATGTGGTAGGCGATGATCTTCAGATCGGGGAAGTCAATGAGGATTTTGTCGAGGGTGTCCGGGTGAGTGTGTGAATTTGGCTGCGGGTACGTGTAGGCCATACCCGTGTGCATGGTGAGCGGAATGCCCAGTTCGCACGCCTTCTCGTAGAACGGCCACATCCGCTTGTCGTCAAGAGGACCGTCGTCTTCGGGTTGATAGACCTTGCAGAGTTTGGCGTCGTATTCGTTGACGAGGTGCTCGAGTTCCCAGATTGCGTGCTTCATGCCACGACGCAGGATCGGACCGACCATGGCCTCGAGGTACATGCGCCCCGGGTACGGCTTGATCTGGTCGATCATGAACTGGTTGGTGGACAGGGCAAGCACACCGCCGCTGATGTCCATCATTCCCTCGCGTAGACAGAATGCAACGTCCACGCCCGCTTCGTCCATGTAGTCAATAAGGGTCTCGGCGACTGGCGGACGTCGCTTCGACGGCAGTTCCGCACCCGACCATGCACGCAACACACCTTGGACGCTGTACCACCAGCGCTTGGTGTTCGGGTAGTAACCGGAGATTGCTGCGGTTGCTTCTGGATTCATGAAGTGGCACTCGGAAAGTGCCACAAAGTCACTATCGCTCACAGCTCACTCTTTCCTTGGGCCATGCCGACCGCTTCGCCGGTCCTGGCTTGGTTTATCGCATTCCACACCCGCTCTGGTGATGCAGGTGTTTCGTTGAGCCTTGTCCCAAGATGCGCCAGCGCATCATTGATTGCGCACATCAGCACTGCGGGGGTGGTGTGAATTGCACCCTCACCGCATCCCTTGGCACCCAGCGGGCTAAAAGGCGACGGAGTGACGACCTCGGTCTTCTCGAGTCGTGGAACCTCGTGAATGGTCGGAATGAGGTAATCGCCGTAGCTGGCCGTCAGTGGCTGGGCTTCGTCGTCATACACGTACTCTTCGTATAGAGCCAGGCCGATTCCCATGGCCACGCTGCCGTCGGTCTGACCGCCCACCACCACCGGATTCAGGCGTACGCCACAGTCATCCGCGATGCAGTACTTGAGGATCTCGACCTGACCGGTCTCCTTGTCGACCTCGACCAGCACGATGTGCACGGCCTGGGCGGCGGTCAGGTAGCTCTTGGCCCGACCCTGGTCATCCGCTGGCGTGCGGCCCGGAGCCGTCCACACGTAGGTCGCCTGAGGATTGGGGTCGAGATCTTCGGGCAGCAGGTAGCTGCGGGCGAGCATCGTGCCGGCCACCTGGGCAAGTCGCATTTCCGCACCCGGCTTACCCCGGACCGTGAAATAGCCGTCGACCAGTTCGACGTCGTCGCTGGTCGACCCCGTGAGGCGCGCCACAACCGTCTTCATCTTGTCGGTCAGGCGCTGGCATGCACCCAGGACCGCTCCCGTGATGGCGACACCGAGACGGCTACCGCCGGGGCCGAAAGACGGTGGAGCCGACTGCGTGTCGAGGTACACGACACGCACCGCATCCATCTCGATGCTGAACCAATCGGCCACCAACTGGCTGATCAGCGTGTACTGACCTTGGCCCTCCATGGAGAACCCGATCCGCACAGTGACGTTGCCCATGATGTCGACGTTGACAGTGGCACCTTCGGGAACGCCCGTCTGAGGCATCCCGACGATGGCGTAGGCATTCCAGTCGAACACGCCTGGCTCGATGGCGGTTGCAACACCGATGCCCAACGCTCGGCCTTCGCCTTCGGCTTCGGCCTGCATCTTGCGGAGCTTCTCATATTCGGAAAGTTCAAGGACCGAATCGAGGACCTCTTCATAGCTACCGCTGTCGTACTCGTTGCCGCTGGGAATGGTGTACGGGAACTGATCGGGTTGGATGAAGTTTCTGCGGCGGAACTCAGCGGGATCGATGGCCATCTTGCGCGCGGCAATATCCATCATCTGCTCGAGCACGAAGAAGTGCGGTGGTGGTCCCATGCCGCGCATCGGTGATGCCGGAAGTTTGTTTGTCGCAACCAGGGTCAGGTCGTACTGGGCGGCCTCGATGGTGTAGGGACCGGTGAATGCCGTCAGCGGTTTCGCTGCACTGATTGCACCGAAACCCTCACCGCTGGCACCCAGGTCGTCGACCAGATTCACCTTCAGACCCTTGACGATTCCACCCGAATCAACCGCTATGGAAACCTCATAGTGACGATCCCAGGCCTGGCTTCCACCGGCGGTCAGGTATTCGACACGGTCTTCGATCCAGCGCACAGGCTTGCCACCGGACCTACGGGAAAGCAGCGCGGCCACATCCGTACAACGGGAACCACCCTTGCCACCGAAGGCCCCTCCGTGCGGGTAGCTTTTCACGTTCACCTTGTTCGACGGCAGTCCAAGCGTTCCGGCACGACCGAGTGCGGCCGACGAGGCCGACTGGATGGAGCCGTGAATGGTGACATCGAGAGTCACCGGATCCCAGATTGCAATTGCGCCGTACGTCTCCATCGGGTTGGCACCACAGCGATTCCACCGGAATTTCTCACTGAACACGTGAGCGGCTCCGTCGAAGATCTCGTCGATCTCGCCCCAGGTGAAGACCCGCTGCATCATCACGTTGGTGCCGTTTTCTTCCATCACCAACGGGCTGCCGGGTTCCATTGCGGCAAAAGGATCCACAATCGGATCGAGGGGTTCACAGTCGACCTCGATCAACTCGATCGCACATTCGGCCACTTGACGCGTCACGGCTGC
>CAYQFM010000104.1:0-3320 GCA_964416735.1 uncultured Iamiaceae bacterium
AAGAACTCGCTGAGCGGATAGAGCTTCTGGCCAGCCGCGGCGTGCAGCCAGGTCTTGGAACGCTGCTGGTGGGTGAGGATGGACCGTCTGCCAACTACGTGGCGATGAAGCACCGAGACTGCGCAGATCTGGGTATCGCTTCGCACAGCGTCCACTTGCCTGCTGATGCGTCGAAAGAAGACGTGGACGAAGTCGTCCGTAGCTTCAACGCCGACCCCGCCGTGCACGCGTACATCATGCAGTACCCGTTTCCCGGCCATCTCGACTACGAGGCGGCACTTGCCCAGGTCGATCCGGGAAAAGACGCCGATGGGTTGCACCCGGTGAATCTGGGTCGGCTGGTGATGGGGGTGAGAGCGCCGATCGCATGTACCCCCGCTGGGATACAACGGCTTCTCATCGAACACGGCGTGCAGATCGAAGGCCGTCACGTCGTTGTCGTGGGCCGTGGCCTCACGATCGGGCGGCCGCTCGCGAACCTGCTCACGCTCAAGCAGCCACACGCCAACGCCGCAGTCACCGTTGTGCACACGGGGGTTGCGGACCTCGGACACTTCACCCGACAGGCAGACATTCTTGTTGCTGCGGCCGGTTCGGCCGGGTTGATCACGGCGGAGATGGTCAGGCCCGGCGCAGCCGTTGTGGCTGCGGGAGTGTCATTCGAGGGTCGTAAGCTTCTATCTGATGTGGCGGATGATGTGGCGGACATTGCCGGGTGGTTGTCGCCACGTATCGGAGGTGTCGGACCGATGACCAGGGCGATGTTGCTGTCGAACACTGTCGATGCAGCGTTCCATCACAGCGGGATCTGAACCATGACAGATGTGAGCCCGCACGATTTCAATGCCGCCATTGCGGTGAGCCCTGATCTCTGCGCGCACATTCCAGCGGGTTGGAACACGCCGGGTGGCGTTCACGGCGGAATGCTTGCGGCCACTGCACTCAACGCCGCACGGACCCATCTGGGTCGATCTGACTTGGCGCTTCGAACGGGTCACGTCATGTTCCTGGAGCCGCCCGCGAATGATCTGGAGTTCAAGGTTCAAGTCATTCGCCAAGGTGGGCGCAGCGCCCACGTCCGGGTGATTGGCAGCTCGCTGCCAACCGGGCGCCCTGCCGTGTCAGCAACCGCCATGTTCACACTGCCTACAAACTCGCGTGAGTGGCTCGATGCAGAACAGCCCGATGCACCTGATCCGCTGGGTCTCACCAACGACCGGGATCGCGTGTGGCCCAAGCAGGTGAAGCGTGACCCCACCCCGTTGCTCGACCACATGGAACTGCGATCTGTTCCGGGCCTGGTCCCATGGGAGAGCGGCTGGGAACCCGACATGCCGGCGCGGTATCAGCGTTGGATCCGCTACGCCGAAACGCCGTGGCTTGGTGAACCCGGGCCAGATGGTCCCGGGTTTGATCCCCTAGCGCTCGTGCCGATGGCGGATCTGCCCACGTCGGCAATATGGGTGCGGATGAACTTGGAAGACCTTCCCGTCTACTGCCTGTCACTCGACATGTGGATCTCGTTTCTCGAGCCAGTGACTGCCGACTGGGTGCTCACCGATATCCGTGCGCGGTGGCTGGGGGATGGTCATGCCCATATGGAAACGGATCTCTGGAGCGATGGCCGACTCGTGGCAATGTCCACCCAGACGATGCTTCGCCTCAACTGACGTGGTTTCTCAACTGACCGTTCACAACCTGACCGCATAGCCTTTACCCGTGACCAGAATCGCTGACAAGCTCCGCCGGGGCCGTACCTATTCGTTCGAGTTCTTCCCTCCCAAGACCGATGACGCCGCTCGTGGACTCGAGAAGACCATCGGTGAACTCGAAACGCTCAAGCCCTCATTTGTGTCCGTCACCTATGGCGCGGGCGGGTCCACTCGTGAGCGGACCCGCGACGTGGTGGTTGGCATCGAGCGTTCGTCGAAGGTGACGACCATGGCCCATCTCACCTGCATCGGCCACAAGCGGGTCGAGATCGAAGCTTTGCTGGGCGAGTACCGGGAGGCGGGGGTGGAGAACATCCTCGCTCTTGCAGGTGACCCACTTACCGACGGGGACGAACATCCATCCGACTTCAGGTACGCGGTTGAACTGATTGAGTTGGTTCAGGAGGTCGGAGGTTTCAGCGTCGGTGTTGCGGCACACCCCGAACTTCACCCACGATCGACATCACGAGATGACGATCGGCGACATCTCGCAGCCAAGCTCGGCGCGGCCGACTTTGCCATCACCCAGTTCTTCTTCGAGGTTGAACCGTACCTGCGCATGATCGACGAACTCGAGGCTCTGGGAAACTCCAAACCGGTGATACCCGGAATCATCCCGGTCACCAATGCCTCCCAGGTTGCCCGTTTCGCTCAACTTGCAGGCGCGGAGTTCCCGGCTCGCCTCGCCGAACGTTTCGATGCTGTATCCGATGATCCCGAATCTGTGCGTCAACTTGGAGTCGAGGTGGCCACCCGGATGGCCGCCGACCTGCTGGAGGCAGGCGTGCCGGGACTCCACTTCTACACACTCAACCGATCGATGGCTACCCGGGAGATCTACGAGAACCTGAATCTCGGCCCGGGAGCGTGATCGGGTCGCCCCACGTGGACCGACCCAGCGTCTACTTGTCTGGAACTTGTCTTATCTCGTAGCCTTCCGGTCATGGCAGACAAGATCACCCTCAACGCAGACGGCTCTCTGAACGTCTCCGACAATCCCATCATCCCCTTCATCGAAGGTGACGGAACCGGGGTCGATATCTGGCCCGCTGCCAAGCTCGTGCTGGATGCTGCTGCGGCCAAGGGGAACAAGCAGATCGAATGGCGAGAGGTCCTTGCCGGTGAGAAGGCCTTCAACGAGACGGGTGATTGGCTCCCTCAGGAGACAATCGATGTCTTTCAGGACTACCTGATCGGCATCAAGGGTCCGTTGACCACCCCGATCGGTGGTGGATTCCGCAGCCTCAACGTGGCGCTCCGGCAGATCCTGGATCTGTATGTCTGTCTTCGTCCGGTCCGATGGTTCCAGGGCGTGCCCTCCCCGGTGAAGCGCCCCGATCTTGTGGACATGGTCATCTTCCGTGAGAACACCGAGGACATCTATGCGGGCCTTGAGGTCGAATCCGGAACGCCGGAGGCAAGAAAGCTGATTGAACTCCTGCGCGAGAACTTCGGCTGGGAGATTCGAGCGGATTCGGGTGTGGGCATCAAACCGGTCAGCGAGACGGGTTCGAAGCGCCTGATCCGGGCTGCGGTTCAGTATGCGGTCGACCGGGGTCGTAAGAGCGTGACGCTGGTCCACAAGGGCAACATCATGAAGTTCACCGA
>CAYQFM010000104.1:3340-7452 GCA_964416735.1 uncultured Iamiaceae bacterium
GGACGACTGCGGCGGCGACCCTGGAGAGCGGATCCTCGTCAAGGATGCAATTGCCGACATCACGCTTCAGCAGGTGCTTACCCGCCCGGCCGAGTTCGACGTGATTGCAACCATGAACCTCAACGGCGATTACCTCTCGGACGCACTGGCCGCTCAGGTCGGAGGCATCGGTATTGCCCCCGGTGGCAACATCAACTACGTCACAGGTCACGGGATCTTCGAAGCCACGCACGGGACCGCACCCAAGTACGCGGGGCAGGACAAGGTCAATCCCGGTTCCGTGTTGCTGTCGGGCGTGATGATGTTCGAGCATCTTGGCTGGCGCTCCGAAGCCGACGACATCGTGCGGGCGATGGAAGCGACCATTGCCGACAAGGTCGTGACCTACGACTTTGCACGTCTCATGGAGGGCGCCACCGAGGTCAAGTGCTCGGAGTTCGCCAGCGCCATCGTGGACCGTCTCTGAGCCGATTTTATTGCCGCGACGTTTTCATCGTTGCGCCCGTCCGTGGGTAGATTCGTCGGCGACCCCCTTGTGAGTACCGTCGCCGACCGGCTCGTCGGCCTGTCTGTTGGAGGAATCCAGTGAAAGACCCCGTCCGCGTAGCCGTCACCGGTGCAGCCGGCCAGATCGGCTACAGCCTGTTGTTCCGGATTGCCAGTGGCCAGATGCTCGGGTCGGACCAACCCGTCATCCTCCAGCTTCTCGACATCACCCCCGCCATGGATGCATTGCGTGGAGTGGCGATGGAACTCGAGGACACTGCTCATCCGTTGTTGGCCGGCATCGTCCAAACGGATGATCCGAACGAGGCCTTCTCCAATGTGAACCATGCCCTGTTGGTCGGCGCCCGACCACGTTCGAAAGGGATGGAGCGCAAGGATCTCCTCGAGGCGAACGGCGCCATCTTCACGGTTCAGGGCAAGGCTCTCTCTGATAACGCCGCCACGGATGTGCGCGTCCTTGTGGTTGGCAATCCGGCAAATACGAATGCCCTGATTGCCATGAACAATGCCCCCAACATTCCAAATGACCGGTTCACGGCGATGACCCGTCTTGACCACAACCGTGCAATCGCCATGGTCGCCGCAAAGACCGGTACAACGGTGTCTGACATCAAGAAGATGACCATTTGGGGAAACCACTCGGCTACCCAGTATCCGGATCTCTTCCATGCGGAGGTGAACGGTCGAATCGCAGCGGAACTCATCGGGGATCAGGCTTGGATCGAAGGCGAGTTCATTCCCAAGGTTCAGCAACGGGGTGCAGCGATCATCGAGGCCCGAGGCCTGTCCAGCGCTGCATCGGCTGCGCACGCCGCTATCGACCACATGCATACGTGGGATTCAGGGACTCCATCGGACGACTGGGTGAGTATGGCGATCCCGTCGGACGGTAGCTATGGAGTTCCTGAAGGTCTCATCTCGTCATTCCCGGTCACGTGTTCAGGCGGGAAATACAAGGTTGTCCAGGGTCTCGAGATCGACGAATTCTCCCGTGGCAAGATTGACGCGAGCGTTGCGGAGTTGATCGAGGAGCGTGACGCGGTGCGTGAACTCGGCCTGATCTGACCGGACTGTCAGAACTCCGTCACGGAACGGAGTGAAGAGAACACATCCTCGAGCGCACTGGCGGCCTGGCCGTATGCGAGCAGTGTGCTGGCATCACCGTCGAGGTGGAGACGTCCGGCCATGAATTCTGTCTGGGCGCTGGCGTTGCCTGAACCGATTGCCACAGCGGCAGCATGCTCGACTGTGAAGGTGACGGCAGGGTTGTCTGTTCGTCCTTGCTTCATGGAGCCACCGCCATTCTCGAACACAATGTGATACTCGATGTCCCCATCAGGACCACCCGTCACAATCTGCTGGATCGCGAATGAAGCGTTTCCGAGAGAGCCTTCTTGTTGGCGCAGAGCAGCGTCCGCGGCGTGGATCCATTCGGGGCTGAGGAAGCGTGGCACCTGATCCAGACTAGAGAGTGCGTTGATTCATAACCACCGTGGTATGAAATTTCCTCTCGGGCAATGACCATTTCCAACAGTTGTGGCGGTATAGGTTTTCAACGCTCATCTTTCCCACGGGGTTTCTCACGAAGGGGTTGTGCAATGGGTTTTCTGGACGATGTCAAGCGGGGTGCGGACAAGCTTGCTGGTGATATCAACAAGGGACTTTCGGGATCGTCGCAACCCGGTTCCAAGCAGGCCGAACCGCTGCTGCGTGACCTTGGAGCGCTGACCTACCTCGACCTGGCGGGTCGGCTGGATGATTCTGCGCAGGCCGAGCGGCAGAGGGTCATTTCGGAACTGCAGGCGCTCGAGGGTCAGGGTGTGGTCCTGGACCTCAGCTTGCGGACTGCTGCGCCACCTCCGCCGGGGTCAGCACCTCCACCACCGGGGTCGTTTACGCCACCTCCAGGATCGGCTGCGCCACCGCCACCGCCGGCCCCGGAATCTGTGCCACCTCCACCACCGCCCGGTTCGATCGCACCCCCACCCCCGCCCGGATCAGTCACGAATCCGCCACCTGTGCCTTAGTTCGTCCGAAGATCCTGCCTGAAAGTAGTGTGGAATATCTATGCGTCATTCCTTGGTCGCGCTTCTGAGTCTCGACCCGATGGAGTTGCTCAGGAAGTTCGGCACCATCGGGCTGTTCGTCATCGTGTTCGCGGAGTCGGGCCTGTTCTTCGGCTTCTTCCTGCCCGGCGATTCCCTACTTTTCACCGCTGGACTGCTCAGCTACACGGGCAGGTTGGCACCCCTGCCGGTGCTGCTGATCGGTTGTTTCTTGGCGGCGTTCCTGGGTGATCAGGTCGGTTACATCTTCGGGCGCCGTGTTGGCCCGTCCATTTTCAACCGACCCAACTCCCGTCTCTTCAAACAGGAGTACGTCACCCACGCAAGCGATTTCTTTGAGCGCAACGGGTCGAAGACAATCGTTCTGGCCAGGTTCGTTCCGGTGGTGCGCACGTTTGCACCCATCCTTGCTGGCGTGTCCCGGATGCACTACCGGACATTCGTCATCTACAACGCGGTGGGTGCGGCGATCTGGGGAATGGGCGTGACGATGCTGGGCTACCTGCTGGGTCGTCAGATCGGGCCAGAGAAGATCGACAAATATCTTCTTCCGATCATCGCCGTGGTGATTCTGTTGTCCCTGCTTCCGGTGGCACTCGAGTTCTATAAGCACAAGCGTGGGCGGACCAAAGCGACTCCTGCTGCTGCCCAGGATGATTGATCGAATCTGGCTGGCTGCCGATCTGAATCGGTGATTGGTGGAGGAATTGCATTGAGTCAGGCGACAGAATCTGCACCCGTGATCGAGGATTCCCTCGAGATCGGCGGTGGGGAATCACACAACGTCATCTGGTCGGGGCTCACGCGGTTGAACCCGGTCGGTCCGCTGATAGACGGGTATCGCAGTGTTGAGAAGCAATTGGCCAAGAACCCTGCGATGCGTGCCATGCGTGCGGTTCCCGATACGGGAGTGTTCGTTGCCAGAACCTTCTGGAAGAACCGGTTCGCAGACCCGATTCCCGGTTTTCCCACCACGCCCCTGACCCCCGGAGTCATTGCGTCTGTTGCGGCCGATGAAGCGCTGCTCAATGTGTTCATGGGTCCCAATCGCTTTCCGCGTCGGGCGGATTACGAACGTGTGGGACTCGAATTGGCTGAGGCGCAGGAGATGTTTTCTGGACGGGGCTGGTTGGATGACCCGGTCAGTTACCACGTGGAACCGCCAGCTCTTAAGCAACCTCAGATGAGCGGTGGATGGGCCAACGGTCAGGCGTACACCCGCTTGGTCTGGACCAGCGACTACGAACCTCACGAAGGGGAACCAGGTCGTGATCGCTGGCTCGACATTGCAACCAACCGGGTCGCAGGCGGGTGGATGCTCCGCCACGATGATGACCTTCGCCGTCCCTGGTTGGTGGTTCTTCACGGTCTGGGGTGTGGATATGCGTTCATGGACTTCCCCGCGTTCCACGCTCCACATCTGCATCAACATCTCGGGGTGAACGTGTTGGGTGTGACCCTTCCGCTGCATGGTCGACGCAAGCCGACGCGCATGAGTGGTAGTGAGTTTCTCAGCTTCGACGTGATGGACACCGTGCA
>CAYQFM010000105.1:0-7441 GCA_964416735.1 uncultured Iamiaceae bacterium
GACTCATCATCGAGCACCTCATCAAGGTGTAGACCGGATGCCCAGGCATGTGCGAGGGCCACGAACCCGGGATCCGGTTGTCGGGTCTGGTTGAGGCCGAGGCGTCTCTCACGGCTGTTGAGTTGTTCAGCCAGAACCCTGATCCTCTCATATCGCTTCTTGAGGTCTCCGTTGGGGAACCATGGCTCCGACGGAGGGCCGGCAACCCTGCTTTCGTATGTGAAACAGGAAGCCATTGCGGCCATCGATTCCGGTTCTAGCCCGTCGAGAAGACCACGGTTCATGGACTCAGCAAGCAGGAGGTCGCATTCGTGATAGATGCCGGTGAGGCTGACACCGTTGTCCGTCAACGTCCATCCGTCGACGTAACCCCACTCCCCCAGAAGGGTGTTCACCGCCTCGAAGGTGTCCACCAGGGTCCTTTGGCCAGGCCCGGAGCGACCCGATTTCCTGCGACTCCTGCGATCGGTCTGATATTGGGCGAATGAGCGCCGGAGAATCTTTCGGGCCTCGGCACGCTCGTGTCTGCGCACCAGGTTGACGGCCATGTTGTAGGTCGGACGAAACGCCGATTCGAGTTGGAACTGGCGGCTGGTCACCAGGCCGGCCACCCGTTCGAAAGGGATGAATGGTGACCACGCCACTATCGCGTTGCCGTGGTTGTCGATGCCACGACGGCCAGCCCGTCCGGTGAGTTGGGTGTATTGACCCGGTGTCAGGAATTCGTGTCTCTCTCCGGTGAATTTGGTGAGTTTTTCAATCACCACAGTTCGCGCCGGCATATTTATTCCGAGTGCCAAGGTCTCGGTTGCGAACACCACCTTCACCAGACCCGCAACAAAACATTCTTCGACCGCCTCCTTGAAAGGCGGCACCAGACCAGCGTGATGTGAAGCCAGTCCGGCCTCGAGACCAGCCATCCACGAGCCATACCCCAGAGCTACCAGATCATCGGAATCAAGGGTGTCGATATGTCGTTCCACAATTGCCCTAATGGCTATGAGTTCGCCATCATCGGTGAGTCGGATGCCGGCGGACAGGCACGCCTTCACCGAGTCTTCACAGGCCGCTCGCGAGAAGATGAAATAGATGGCTGGCAACATCTGGGCGTCCAGAAGATGTTCAACAACCTCGGCGCGTCTTGGAGTGGCGAATCGTCGCTTTCCCCATCGCTGGTGGGGGTCCAGGTCGAAGCGCCGTCCCTGGGGATTTGGTCGACCCTCGTCGAGAACCGGAACCATCGACAATCGATCGGTCTTGCGGTCGTGAGTGAGATAGAAGTTGTCCAATTCGACGGGGCGGCGATCCTCGGTGATCAACGCCGTCGGCCCCCTCACAGCCTCGATCCAACCGGCCAGTTCATCGGCGTTTGAAACAGTTGCCGAGAGGCAAACGAGCTTCGCATGGGGTGGTAGATGAATTATCACCTCTTCCCATACTGGGCCGCGGTATGCATCTTGGAGGTAATGCACCTCGTCGAGGATCACGTACGCCAGGTCCGCGAGTGCGGATGAGTCGACGTAGATCATGTTCCGGAGGACCTCGGTTGTCATCACCACAATCGGGGCATCTCCATTGATGGTGTTGTCACCCGTGAGTAGACCGACCGTCTCAGTGCCATAAATACTCAGGAAGTCATTGAATTTCTGGTTGGAAAGGGCCTTGATGGGTGTTGTGTAAAAGACCCTTCGCCCTTCCGTGATCGCCTTCGCCACGGCATGTTCAGCCACCACTGTCTTGCCCGCCCCCGTGGGTGCTGCAACCAGTACCGACATACCCGAGTCGATCGCCTCTGTTGCCGCCACCTGGAATGGATCTAGGACGAAGTCACGGGTCTCGACGTTCTGTCCGGCGGCCCTGCTCATCATTCGGAGGACTTGTCTGGTTTCATCCTGCTGAGGCCGTAGCGTTCCTGGTCTTGCCCCTGCGCCTGATGGCCAGTGCGCCGATCCCCACGGCACCGAAATACAGAATGGTCATCGGTGCTGCAAGCGCCATCATGCTGATCGGGTCACCGCTGGGGGTTATCACCGCAGCAACCACAGCGATGATCACAATTGCGGTTCTCCACCAACTGAGCAGTTGTCTTGGCGTCACGACGCCCATCAACTCGAGAGCCACGAGAATCACTGGAATCACGAAGCCCGAGCCGAAGGCGATCATCATCCACACGATCAGCATGATGTAACTCTCTGGGGAGTAAATCTGCTGTATGTCGGTTCCACCGATGTCGATCAGGAAGTTCAACGCCGGATTCAACGTCCAGTAGGCAATCGACGCACCGAAGAGGAAGAGAACAATCGAGCTGCCGATGAAGGGGATCGCATACTTCTTTTCGTGCGAGTAGAGCCCCGGCGCAATGAACTTCCACACCTGCCAGAGAATCACCGGTAGCGCCAACACGATTCCCAGATATCCGGAAACCTTGATGCGGATTGTGAACGGCTCCAAGGGGCTCGTCGCGTAGAGCTGAGCATCATCGTTGATCAACCGGTACGGATGCAGCAGGAACTCGATCACCCAGGGGTAGACCATCCACGCGATCACTGCGCCAACGGCAACAGCGACCGCGGCTTTGACCAAGCGCGACCGTAGCTCGGCCAGGTGTTCCCAGACCGTCATGTGGCCGCTGGCGGCGGCAACACCCTCTTCAGACGGTTCACCCATCAGCAGGAACGTCTAACCACGTCAGGCGGCGCTCGACCCGTTGGTACCGCCAGCTCCGTTGCCGTCGCCATCGGGAGATCCCGTGTCACTGGTCACGGATTCCGCGGATGCGGATTGTCCTGCGGACTTGTCATCTGCGCCGCCAATGAGCCTTGGGCCAGGACTCGTCTTGGCGCTGTCGCCTGTGATGTCTATCGCCGACCGGACTTCATCCTGGAAACCCTGCGACATGCGTCGGAGTTCGGTGAGAACCCTCCCGATCTTGCGCGCCGATTCCGGGAGTTTGTCCGGTCCGAGCACCAAGAGCGCGAGCAGGAAGATGACAAGCATCTCGCCACCCCCGACATTGAACATGCCGAGAGTCTAATGAGCGGCCGGGGCTACAGGCACTTCAGTGGTCTTTCAGAGAGGCCAAGGCCTCCCAGAAGCGACCGTCATCATCAAGCAGTGCGTGGAAATCGATCAGGTCGTCATGGCTGAACGGACGTCCGTTACCTCGCGGCTCACTCAACTCCAACGGTGGTGTCCAACTCTCATAAGAGACACCGGATGCCAGCAGCAACTCGATGGTCCGTGGTTCGGCATTCTTGACGACGGTCATCGTGCACTGGGGACAACGAAAGATGTACGAACCCTGGTTGTCGTATGAACAAACCCTGACTTGGACGTCCGAAGAGGAAACCTCGACGTCTCCGCAGTCGCTACATCTTGCTCGGATTGTTGCCATTCCGGGCCCCCTGTCCCTCGTTGTGGTTGTAATCGTCATCGTCGGCGCCGTTCTTGAGTCGACAGGCATGGGCCAAATGGACCATTTCCACACGAAATGACGATCTTGCCCCTCTGACAACCCGGGGACTTGGCGATCCGGTGGCAGGATGTCGCCGTATTGGGTGAGGATGGAGGAGTGGCGCCTGTAAACCGCTCCGTTCTCTCTCCGCCCATCGGGTTCGCACACCGGGGCGCCAGAGCCGACGCCCCTGAAAACACCCTCGAAGCATTCGGACTTGCTCTCGAAGTTGGGGCAACCGGGCTCGAGAGCGATGTATGGCTCACGTTGGACGGGGTTCCGGTTCTTGACCACGACGGCGTGGTTCGCAAGGGCATTCGCCGTGCACGGATCCGACGGTTGAACCGGGCGGATCTTCCGCCCCACATCCCGGCGCTCGAGGATCTCTACCGACAGTACGGAACCGATTTCGAGCTATCGCTCGACATCAAAGATGCGGCGGCGGTGAACAGTGTGATCGATCTTGCCGGTCGCGCGGGTGCCGAAGGTCGCCTCTGGCTGTGCCACGAATCGGTCGAGGTGCTCAAGTCGTGGCGCCCACTGTCAACGCACATTCACCTGGTCCACTCCGGCCAAGGTGTGCCCAACAGCGGAGCCGAACGACACGGAGCCCTCCTCGCATCATCGGGCGTGGATGTGGTCAATCTCAGGTACCGGGCGTGGAGCGCGGGAACGGTCGCCCTGTACCACCGGTTCGGTCTTCTGGCGTTCGGTTGGGATGCTCAGTTCGACACAACTCTCGATCATCTCCTCGATTCGGGAATCGATGCGGTATACAGCGATCATGTACAGCGGATGATCGATGCAATCGAACGATCCTCCCGACGGTGATCAGAGTGCTTCGAGTGATCAGAGTGCTCCAAAGCGGTTGAAGGGCCACACCCTCATGAACGCGCGGCCCACGATCTTCTTCTCGGATATGGGCCCGAACCACCGGCTGTCCCTCGAGTTCGTTCGGTTGTCACCCATGACCCATACGCTTTCCTGAGGAATTACACATGGTTGTTCCTCGGTGCACTTGAGCGGTGACGCATCCGTGGATGTGACCGTCCCCGAAGGAAGGTACGGCTCATGCACCTTCCGACCGTTGACATAAATACCGTTTTCCTCGATGACGAGGCTTTCTCCCGGCAGCGCGATCACTCGCTTGATCAGGTCCTTGATATCGCTGTCAACTTCGTCATCTGGACGCTCAAAGACGACGATGTCGCCCCTGTTCACCCCGTGAAGCTTGTAACTGAGCTTGTTGACGATTACCCGATCCTGAATCATGAGCGTCGGCTCCATAGATCCAGACGGGATGTAGAAGGCCTGAACCAGAAACGTCTTGAGGAGAAGGGCCATGACGACCGCACCGATGATGACCATGAGCCACTCGGTGAAACTCCGGGCCTTCGACGGCGCCCTTTGTGTTCTGCTATTTTCATTCTCGAACTCGAAGCCAAGTGTCGCGGCGAGTTTCGAAGCAGATTCACTCATCGTGCGCTCAGACTAGCCGACCCCATATCGCGCCAATACGCGCCGAGCGGCATCTCTGGCGGCATCACGCATTTCCACAGGGCCGTCCGACACAGCCCCGTCAGACCCGAGTCGGAGAAGAAGGCGTTCCAGGCGCTGGAGAGAGGAGAAGCGCAACTCGACGCTAAGCCGCCCGTCAGCCATGCGGGTGAGTTTCTCGTAGGGAAATCGCTCCAAGACCCAGGTGGCCGTGGATGTCAGTAACAGTTCGATCACCGGATCGTCTTCAGAAGGTGTGTATTCCGCTGAATGTGGTGATGGTGGCGACGACGTGATAACTCCGGACATTTCGCCTCCGAGGACTGGCGTCGAGATCCTGTCGATTCGAAACGTCCTCTCTTCATTGCTGGAATTGCAGAATCCACTCAGATACCACTGACCACGATGGCTTCGGATCGAATGTGGATCCACGATTCGGTGAGTGTGCTCGTCTCTGCCGTACGTGTAGTAGTCGAACTCGATCTTCCGCTTAGAGTGGAGGGCGGTCCGCAGGAGGTCGAGGACCTGCGGTTCCGCTCGGCCGAGTTCGATGCCTAGTGTCGTGTCCAACTCGACACCCGTGGCGGCCGACAACTTCCCCAATCCGCGTGACAACGGTCCACCGGGGTCGAATCCGGGCACCGCCAACAGCCCCTGCATTCGAACAACCAGGGCGAGGGCCTGTTCCGGACCCATTCGCAATGGTCGTTCGAATGCATGGGGAAGGTTGATCCTCACGTGATCCTCGTCGATGATCACTTCGATCAGCACGTCGGGGGTGAATGGCGCCAGGCCGACCATCGACACGGTCTCGAGGTCTGCGATCAATTCACTCCGGTCGATGGCGAAGCGTCCGCACAACTCACCCGTGGATACCCCGTCCGGATGTGCCGCCACCCAGGGAATGATCGACAACATCCGGAGAATCCGCTGACTGGACGGTCGTCTGGTCATTTCGCACACCTCATTCGCAAAGTGCCTCGAGCCATTCGATCAACTCGTTGCGCCAGTCTTCTGGTCCGAGGAGTTCGGCATGTTCGAGATACCCGAGCACGAAGGACCTGAAAGCGGGCCAGTTGGTCACGGGAACGTCGAAGACTAGTGTCCCGTCATCTCGTCGCTCCTTTATGTGCTCTGCGCCCAGCGTAGTTGCCGCATGGGCGGCGCGATGGGCATCGACCAGCAGCCTTGCCGCAACAGGACTCCCTGCGCCCAATTCCCATGGAGCTCCACTGGGGCGCAGTTGAGAACTTGAGTCCGGGCGTTCGAATCGGGTTTGGTCGTCGATGTCGACAGACCCTTCGATGCGATCCACGCGGAAGGTCCTGACTTCGCCGTGGCGGTGGTCCAGCCCGGTCAGATACCACCAGCCACTCTGCAGGTCGAGGCGGTACGGGTCGACGACACGCTCATCGGAACCGTACCCGAACGAGATCCTGGCTCTGCGCTGGATCGCCCCGAAGAGTGAACCGAGGTTCGGGTCGCCCGGAAGTGCGATTCCCATCGTTGTCAGATCGCCACCACCGATCTGCTCGGGAACTCCACCCAAGGGCCACAAGGCATCGTCTCCCGCAATTCCTTCGAGGTCGACCATTGCCGCCGCAAGATGAAGCGCCTTGAGTTCGTCAGGCTCGAGACCAGGATCCGGGAGGTAGTAGTCACCCTTGTTGATTCTGTACCCGAGAATCGGAGGATCGGTGCCCGGTAGGTAATCCATCTCGAGGGGAAGGCCCATGTCCCGGAGTTCTTCCTTGTCCCGCTCAAACGCCCGTCGGAATGACTCGAGCTTTTCCGGATATCCAGGGACATGTGACCGGATTTGATCCGCGGTGATCAGCCGCTCGGTCTCGAGGAGGGTGATCACGAGGTCCATGAGGCGTTCGAGTTTGTCAACCATGATCTGACGTCACCTGTCGAATGCTGCCGACGAGACTACCGGGCAAAAGCAGCCCCGGCGACGGCCCCGGTCAGGGTGTGACGATACTCGGTTGCAGATCGGTCGCTGTTCATCGCCGAACCGACCCGGGGATCCCGACCGCCAGGGCGGTGCGGGCATCCGGTCCGCTCACAGGGCCGTTCAGCCGTGCTTCCAAGCGATCAGGCCCTGAAAGGGATCGAACGACCCGGACTTCGAGGCCGGGAGGAACCGCACCAGGTTCCTCGAGTTCTGTCGTTACCTGCGCAGCCCGGTCATGTTCCTCGCCCGGCTGAACCCTCCCCAGCCGAGCCCTCTTGATCCGTGCCTACCCGGTCGCAGTGCTCGTCGAGGACACCCTCGGGGAGCGGCACCACGAGGTAGGTCGCTCGGCTGAGCATG
The DNA here is from genome assembly GCA_964416735.1 of uncultured Iamiaceae bacterium. Taxonomy (GTDB): domain Bacteria; phylum Actinomycetota; class Acidimicrobiia; order Acidimicrobiales; family Acidimicrobilacustridaceae; genus CAYQFM01. The sequence continues at coordinate 7,269 of CAYQFM010000105.1, forward strand.
TTGGAGGCCGGTGGTGAGACAAGGAGGTGGAGAAGGCCGGCGAGGACGACCGAGGTGATGTCGTCGGCGTCGTTGAGGTTGACAGCGGCCCCTGCCAGCAACAGGAGTAGAGCGAGCGTGGATGCCTTGGCGAGAGCGTGGAGCCGAGCGAACACGTCGGTGTAGCGAACGAC
>CAYQFM010000106.1:0-7423 GCA_964416735.1 uncultured Iamiaceae bacterium
CGTGTTACCGCCTTGAAAGGGCGGCGTCCTAGGCCGCTGGACGATGGGGGCTCTTACCCTTTGGGTCGAGACACCATACATGACGTCGCACGATGTTCCCAAAGAGAGAGTTCAACAAGGGCAAGTCTCCATAGGGAGCGGCCTCATGTGTCGCTCAAAGAATGGACAATCGACATGAGCAGGTAGCTGAGGAACTCGTAGATGGCCCAACTATCGATGTTCGGGTCATCCGGATCGACTTTGATTGTGTCGTTCGTGATTTCGAGGGCGGTACCCAGCGTGAGCCGGACCGAATTGATTGCCGCCATCCACTGTTCGAGGTCGTCCGCTGACAGAATCTCGTCGTGAGCGGTCTGCTCCACCCGCTTGAGCGCCTCAATTCTTGAGTCGACCAGACCACCGCGGGTCATCTGCTGATAGAACCGCTCCTGGTCGGCGTCGTTCGTATACGCCGCCGGAAACAGTCTCCATGTGAGCCGCGTCTCTGCGTCTTTCTGGAGCATTTGGCGTAGGTCAGTGCAGATGCCAACGATGACATCCCGCTCGGCTTGACCACACAAGAGGCGGTATCCACCGTCACCGGTGCTGGCGACGATTCCATCAAAGCCGGGCATCGCCATACTCAATCTTGTTGCATGGTGGCCCAGAGGCCATGTTCGTGGAGGCGAAAGACATCGACTTCGGCTTTCTCGCGGGTTCCATTCGAAACCACCGCTTTCCCCTTGTTGTGGACATCAAGCATCAGCTTCTCTGCCTTCTCATGGCTGTAACCGAAGAGTTTCTGGAGCACGAAGGTGACGTAGTCCATCAGGTTGATCGGGTCGTTCCAGACGATCACCACCCAAGGGCTTTGGCTGTCGGTGTCGGTGGAGTCGGTCGGCTCTTCTACCTCGACGGGTGCGGTTGATGGCGCCGCAGTGGACATGTATTGATTGTCGCCCATGGATGCTGTCCGGGTCGATACGCGTTGCTTCGTCAACACCGGTCGCCCCGGTTTTCATGACCGGACCGTGTGGTGTGTAGAGTCCCGTGGCGTATCAACCGATCGGGAGGAGGCACGCATGCCACCGGTCGCATCCCTTTACGGGTTGCCGTGACCAGTTGACATGGGCTTGAACTGATATGGCCAGCACCGACACCCAACAGACACCTGTACCGTCTCAGCAGACTCCCGGAGCCGCTCGATCCGCGGCGACCGGAGGGGCTTTGGCATCCGACGATCACAAGATCATCGGTCGTCTCTATGTCATTTTCGCAGCGTTGCTCGGAATCATCGCCTGGGCGATCTTGGCGCTTAGCAGCGCCGACAACATCGACGGCGTCAATGTGCTCTCGGACAAGATCGCAGGGCAGTTCGCCACGCTGGCACCCTTGAGCCTCGTCTTTCTGTTTGCCATACCGCTGATTCTGGGGCTTGCCACGTACATGGTCCCACTGCAGATCGGCTCATCTTCCCTTGCGTTCCAGCGCACCGCCGCCGCGGCCTTCTGGGCATGGCTGGTTTCTTCGGTGACACTGATTGTCTCCTACGTGGCCCTCGATGGCGGAGTTGCGGGAGTCAAGGACACGGCGGTCGACCTGTCGTATCTCGCCCTTGCGGTTGCCGTGTTCTCGCTGCTCGTGGGCACCATTTGCGTGATCGCAACGGTCTTCACCATGCGTCCCAAGGGAATGACTCTCGACCGGGTTCCGCTCTTCTCGTGGGGCATGGTCGTGGGCGGCAGCGTCTGGCTACTGACCCTTCCCGTATTGTTTGCGAACATCGCTCTCATCTATCTGGATCACCACTACGGCAAGAGCGTCTATTTCGGCAAGGTCGACGATCAGTGGCAGCAACTGGCATGGGCTGTGCGTCAGCCGCAGGTGTTCATCTATGCGGCACCGATCCTCGGACTTATCGTGGATGTCATAACGACCATGACCGGCGAACGTCAGCGCAGCCGTGGCATGGTCATGGCCGGTATCGGCGGGTTTGCCATCCTTGGCGTCGGTTCTTGGGCCCAGAGCTTCAACGACGAGGGAATCTTGCAGCGGGGCATCTTCGCTGCCGTTGCAGTATTGATTGTGCTCCCGGTTCTGGCTGTTCTCGCCGGCTGGGTTGCCACGGCTACAGCTGGCAAGGCGCGGCTGGCGTCCCCGGCGTTGTTTGCACTCTTCTCCATGCTCTCTTTTGTTCTCGCTGTCGCTGCGAGTGTGCTCTTCGTGCTCGAGCCGCTGCGGCTACAGGAGACCAACGACTTTGCGGCCGGCGTCCTCGTTCTCGTGATTGGTGCCGCAACCCTTGGAGCTCTGGCTGGCCTTCACTTCTGGGCTTCCAAGATCTGGGGTCGTGCATCTGGCGAAGGTCCAGCTCGCTTGGCTGCCCTTCTCGGGTTCGCAGGAACGGTCATTGGCGGCCTCGCATTGTGCGCCGCCGGATTTGCAACTCGCTTTACCGCTCTTGCCGACGCCGGCAAGTTCCTCAATGGTGCCGCCGCTGCCGGAGCAGCGCTCCTCGCTGTGGCGGTACTGCTCAGCCTGTTGAGCCTGGGTATGGGCACCAAGGGTCAGCCGGACAAACCTCATCACCTCCTCCCGCCGGTAACTTCGGTGAAATCGCCGATGTCGTCTCGCCTGAACCCGTGTTGGACCTCGTGGGTTCGTCGAAGGAGAACCAGTAATGACCGCAACAACTCTCCTGCCAGCGCCAGCGGCCGCCGGTCGTCCGCGCAAGACAGTCATCGGCACGGCGTTCGCAGCTGCCGCCAGCGTGGCTTTCTTTGCCGCTCTGATCGGGATCTATCTCACGCAGCGTGCCGAGGTGGTTGCCAAGGGCACCGCTTGGCTTCCGGAGGATGCGAAGATCCCGCTGACGCAACCAAACGTCATGCTCTTCACCATTCTCGGAGGCTCGGTCATCGTCCAATGGGCCGCCCACGCCGTGCGTCGTGATGATCGCTACCACGCGATCATGGCACTCGGTCTCTCGCTCGTTCTCGGTGCAGCATTCATCAACATGGCGAGTTACCTGTTCGAGTTGATGAACTTCGACATCTCTGCTGACAAGCAGGCCGTCATGATCTACGCAATCCTGGGTTCACATCTCGTGATGCTCATTGCGGCGATGATCTTTGTGGCGGTTGCTCTTCTCCGTGTGATTCTCACCAAGCCGACCGTCAACCTCCGCGACACAGTTTCATCGGCCGCCCTGTTGTGGCACGCAACTGCCGGTGTGTATTTCATCATCTGGATCGCAATCCTCGTCACGAAGTAGGCGCCATGATCTCCCTGTTCCGCTCCCGGATGTTCACCACGGCGTTCAAGTTCTTTGCGTCGATGGCAGTGCTTGCCTTTGTTGCGGCTTTTGTGTCGGCGGTTTCCACCAATGATCAGGGGCTGATCGATCGGGTACTAGGCCCGCTCACGCTCGGTTGGAAGGGCGGTGTGGGTAACCACTTCCTTTACGTGAGCTTCGTGTCGCTTGCCATTCTCTCCGGGTTCTTGGCGGGCGTATCGGCGGCCTTTCGCGACAACGATCCGGATGCCCAAGCTCAACTGCTCGACGTCGATACTCTTCCTCCAACCCGGTCGGCTCCCGGAAGTATTGCGCTACCGATTGCCGCTGTTGTAGCGCTGGCCGTGATCATCTACGGCCAGTTTGGCACCAAGCTGGTTACACCGATCGGCTTTGGCCTCATGGGCCTTGTAATCGTCGGGTGGACACTCCAGACAGTTCGCACCAGCGGTTCTGACAGCGCAGCCTGAGATCCGGCTTACCGCGTTTGACCACGGTGATGGTGGTTGCGGTGTCGGTGCTATCGATGTCGGTACGTATGGTGTCTGTGCGTGCTGCACGGGTAGTCGACGTGAAACACGCGTGGTGATGACCGCCCCACGACCGGGAAGCTAGGTTTCCAGAATGCTCGACATACGCCGCATCAGGACCGACTTCGAAGGCGTCCGTGAGGCATTGGGCCGCCGTCGAGATCCTCAGATTGCTGAAGAACTCGATCGGGTTCGGGAACTCGACGAGAAGCAGAGGCTCATTGTCGCTGAGCGGGACGAATTGCGGGCAAAGGTCAATGCTCTGTCCAAACAGGTCGGTCTGCTGCATCGTGAAGGCAAAGCTTCGGAGGCGGAGGCACTCCAAGCGGAGAGCCGCTCCCTGGGCGACCGGGCGGGCGCGCTTGGTGACGATGTCGAGCGCGTCGGGCAGGAGGTGCGAAATCTCCTCCTGCGCTTACCGAATACCCCTGCGGTCGAGTGTCCCGACGGTGACGGAGATTCCGACAACGTGGTGTTGCGGGTCCATGGCTTCGACGAGGCTGCATACGCGGACCATCAGCGTGTGCCGCACTGGGACATTGGCTCCGAGTTGCGCATTTTGGACCTTGAACGTGCGGTGAAGATGTCAGGGTCGATGTTCACGATGTTCCGGGGGCAGGGTGCCACCTTGGCGCGTGCGCTCTGTCAGGTGGCGTTGGATCGCAATGCGGATGCATTCGAGGAGATCCGGCCACCGACCGTCGTGCTGACCGAGACGATGGTGAGTACCGGACATCTCCCGAAGTTCTCCGAGGAGGCGTACAGTCTCGAGCGAGACGGTCTTTGGGCGATACCCACCGCCGAGGTGCCGTTGACATCGCTGGCCCGCGACGAGATCCTCGACGAGGCCGACCTTCCGCTGCGACTCATGGCCTACACGCCATGTTTTCGGCGTGAGGCAGGAGCTGCCGGTCGGGACACCAGGGGACTATTACGCGTACACGAGTTCGACAAGGTGGAGATCCTTGCTTATGCCGCACCTGAGCAGACCGCCGCTGTGCACGAGGAGATCCTTGCCCGAGCCGAGGGCCTTATCCGCGATCTTGGCCTCGCGTACCGGATAGTCGATATCTGCACGGGCGATATCGGCAATTCTGCGGCTCGAACCTTTGACATCGAGGTCTACGCGCCCGGCGTTGACCAGTGGCTGGAATGCTCATCTGTGTCATGGTTCACGGATTATCAGGCACGTCGGGCGAATATAAGGTTCCGACCGACGCGTGACGGGTCCGACCGGGACGGATCAGACCGTAAGACCGAGATCGTCCACACCTTGAACGGCTCAGCACTGGCCGTTCCACGCGTGTGGGCAGCACTCGTAGAAACCCACCGCCAGCCTGACGGCACGGTTGCGTTGCCGGAGATCCTCCACCCCTACATGCGGGGCGCAACGTCTGTCGCTCCACGCGCCTGAGGGTTGCTGACGAGGAATACCCATTGGTCAGGGCAACAGGCGGAGTACCTCTTCTCCGATGAGACGGATGTGGTCCAGGTCGGTCATGTCAAGCACCTGGAGATATATACGTTCTGCACCGAGTTCGGCAAAGTCGGCGATGTGATCCAGGACTTCGGCCGGAGATCCGGCGGCACCGTTCTCTCGTAACTCATCGGTTGCCCGACCAATGTTCCCCGCCCGCATTTCCACCTCCTGTTCGGTGGAACCACAGCAGACGACGAGTGCGGCTGAGAAGGTGATTTCAGCCGGATTTCGCCCGATCTCCAGACACGCTTTGTGAACCCGGTCGCGTTGGCGTCTGAAGTCGGTTGCCGATGCAAACGGCGTGTTGTACTCATCGGCAAATCGTGCGGCCAGCGCCGGTGTGCGTTTGGCACCGAGACCCCCGATGATTATCGGCGGGCCATCCGGCTGGGCAGGCTTGGGTAGCGCTGGCGAACCGACCAACCCGTAGTGTTCGCCCTCAAATGTGTACTGATTGCCGCTCGGGCAGCGCCAGAGACCCGAGATGATGGTGAGCTGTTCTTCCAGACGGTCGAAACGCTCGCCGACGGTTGGAAACGGTATGCCATATGCGGTGTGCTCTTCACCGAACCAACCTGAGCCGAGTCCCAACTCGACCCGCCCTCCACTCATCTGGTCTACCTGGGCAACGGTTATTGCCAGAGGCCCCGGTAGGCGGAACGTGGCCGATGTGACCAGGGTCCCAAGGCGGATGGAGGTGGTGTCACGTGCCAGGCCGGCGAGGGTGATCCAGGCATCCGTGGGCCCTGGTAGACCTGATATGTCGCCCATCTTCAAGTAGTGATCTGACCGGAAGAAGGCATTGAAACCCTGCTGCTCGGCGGTTAGTGCGGCGTTCAGTTGGTCTTCGTAGGTGGCGCCCTGCTGTGGTTCGACGAAGATGCGAAGGTCCATCACATGACCGTACCCGCGAGTGTGGTGAGCGGTTGATCGATTCAACGAGAGTCGACAGTCGTTGCCCAACCCCGGGGCCTGCTGGTCAGGTTTCGATGAAGTTGGGTATTCGTCCGGGCAGGCCACAGAAAGGTCAGGTTTGCGAGCTGTCCTGATCTGCAGCATCGTTGCGCACCGAGCGCTTCAGTAGGCCCACGAAGATCGCGATCGAGATGATCAACGCGAACGCCAAGCCCAGGCGCACTGGACCGGTGTCCTGAATCCAGTTCGAGACCCGGGAGTTGAGGTTGAAGACGAAGTTCGCCGGGCCGCCACCGCTGGTCTTCCCCGACTGTGTGTGCATCTCATACCAGCCGTAGTAGGTGACGTACAGGCCGGCAATTACGAGCAGGACACCCGAAATCCGATCCACGAGAGGCATGATGTTCTTCATTCGGCTGACGAGACTCTTGTTGGCGACCGCAACCGCAACGGTCAGCACCATGAGCACCATGCCCATGCCCAGGCCGTACGCCAGAAGCACCCCTACCCCGGATACGAAGTTGGTGTCTTTGAAGGTGGTTGTCACCACGCTTATGAACAGGGGCATGGTGCACGACAGCGACACCAAGGCGTACGAGACGCCAAAGAGAAAGATCGACCAGATCGCGCGGCTGTCGCCGCCCTTGGTCAGGCGTGGAATGTTCACCGTGAAGCTGTGTCCGGTGAGGATCCAGACGCCAAGCGCAACCAGGCCTGTTCCCAGCACGATGGTCACCCATGGAAGGTGTTGCTGGATGGTGCCGATGACCGGGTTGAGGACGATCCCGAAGACGCCGAAGACGACCAGGAATCCGGCAGTCATGGCGGCGGCTATGGCTATGGCTCGTGGGACACTTCCCCGACGTTCATCAGAAGCAGCACCCTCCAGCCCGAGGAAATACGACAGGTACGCGGGGAGCATGGCAAAGCCGCACGGATTGAAAGTGGCCACCATCCCGACACCGAATGCATAGGCCAGGGGGGCGTCGATCATGCGGACAACTTCTCGTTGATGGTCTGTTCGAGGCGAGCGGCACTGAGTTGGCCACTGTGGATTGCGGCCACTTTGCCGTCGGCTGTGATGAACACGGTGGTGGGCATTGCCACGCCGCCGAGTTGGCGCATGATCTTTCCGGTGGGATCGCGCCCGATCTTGTAGGTCACGCCCGTCTGGTCGACGATTCTCTGCCCAGCCTCGACCGGTTCACTTACGTCGATACCCAC
>CAYQFM010000107.1:0-7414 GCA_964416735.1 uncultured Iamiaceae bacterium
TGATCGACGACGAGTGGTGGCTGTACGTGGAAACGGAAGCTGATCTGGTGGGCTGTCCGGACTGTGGGGTTCGAGCGGTCGGCCACGGCCGCAGACCGACGGCGGTGCGGGACCTGCCGGTCGCTGGCCGCCCGGTGGTTCTCGTGTGGGCGAAACGTCGGTGGCGTTGTCCTGACCCGGACTGTGGGCGCACCACGTGGCTGGAGAGCTCGGAGCTGATCGCTCCCCGGGCGTCGCTCACCGCTCGGGCACGACGCCGGATAGCGGACATGGTCAACATCGAGGGTGACTCGATCGCGCACGTTGCCGCCTGTTTCGGGGTTGGCTGGGCCTGCGCGAACACGGCGGTCGCCGAGCACACCGACCCGCAAATCGATGATGAACACCGCCTGGACGGGCTCACCGCTATCGGCGTGGACGAGAAACGTTTCACGAACGCCAACGCGACGCACCGCACGACGTTCACCACCCAGATCTTCGATCTGGACACCGGCAGCCTCGTGGAGGTCCTCGAGGGCCGCTCTGCGGACACTCTGGGCGACTGGCTCGAAGCCCAAGGCGAGACGTGGTGTGCACGGATCACGCTGGCGACCCTGGACCCCGCTGCGGGGTATCGCAAAGCTCTCGACGAGCACCTCGTCAACGCACAGCGTGTGGTCGACCACTTCCACGCGATCAAGTTGGCGAACACCGCTATCGATGACGTACGACGCCGCGTCCAACAAGACACCCTCGGCCACCGGGGCCGCAAGGGAGACCCGCTGCAGCGGATCCGACGGGCGATCCTTATGGGCTACGAACGGCTCAGCGACGAGAAGTTCGACAAGATCCTCACCATCTTGAACGCCGGTGACCCCTACGGCGAAGTCGGCGCCGCGTGGCTCGCCAAAGAGCTCCTGAGATCCGTATACGCGGCCAGCGGCGAAGCTCACGCACGCCGCCGACTGCTGGAGTTCTTCCACTACTGCGCCGAAGTCGAGATTCCCGAGTTGACCCGGCTCGCCAGAACGGTCGATCGGTGGCGCGACGAGGTCCTCGCCTACCACCGCACCGGTGGTGCGTCGAACGGCCGTGTCGAGAACATGCACATGCTCGCCGAGAAAGTCCGTCGCAACAGCCACGGATTCACCAACCATGACAACTACAGGCGCAGACTCATCGGCCGACTCGGCATCAAATGGGATACCGTCCCTGTTCGCAGAATCCGAGGCCGCAAACCACACTCAGCCGCGTAGACCCGGCAATGCCACTGGAGAAGGTGTGACCCTCTGGCATCACGCTTCGAAGTCGCTCAACGATTTCTTCGACGCAATCGTCTTTGCACCCAACCAGAATCAGACCGAACTCGTCGCCACCCCAGCGGGCAAGGCAGTCGCCGGGGCGCAGCACCTCGAGCCAGGCCTTCGATACAGCAATCAGGAGCCTGTCACCGGCATCGTGGCCGAAGCGGTCGTTGACCGCCTTGAATGCGTCTAGGTCAAGAAACACGATGCTCAGATCCACACCCATCCGCTGACTTCGGGCCATGTCTTCAACCAGGCGACTTGCCCACGCCCGCCTGTTGTCGAGGCCGGTGAGTTCATCCTTCACTGCTGCGTTGCGTAAGCGGCTGATCAGCAGGTGCGCTATGAAGACGACGGCTGTTAGTTCACCCGCCATTATCACAGCTAGCGCAGGCCAGGATTCGACGCCCTGTAACGCTAGGACCCCGGCGTATCCGACCACGATCATGGCCAGATAGGTGAGCGTCCATCGCAACTCGAAAGCGGCGAGGATGGCGATGGCCACCAGGTTCATAAATGACGCTAGCGACACGCCACCCACACCGGCACCACCAACCCAGACCGCCCCCAGGATCAGTACGACGGCCGGAAAGACCACGAGTTGACGCAGGCGCATGGGGATCTTGTTCCGGGTCAGGAACATGACCGTCGAACCCGTGTACGCGATGACTACGAGAATCCAACCCTCGCGTACGCGCACGGCGGGGTCGTGGGGGAGCAGCAGGGCTACGGCACCGATGGTGGCGCAGAACGAGAAACTGTCTATGAGGAGAGGAAGAGCAAAGCCGCGAAAATACTCTTCTGAATCAACTGAGAACCGGTACCGCTCCCGCCGGGCCACTGATTACTCAGCTCACCGGTGGATCACCGGGGTCGCCAGGATCCTCGGGGTTGCCAGCGTTGCCGGATGTCGAGGCGGAACCTTGGCCAGCGCCAGCGTCGGTTGCATCATTACCGGTTGTGTCATTACCGGTTGTACCGTTCCCCGCTGAGCCGCCTGCGGTGAGCTCGCCGGTGGAGGTGGGAAGACCCAATTCTCCGCGGATCTCATCTAGTCGGCTGATGGCGGCAACGTTCATGGAGGCCTGCTCGATCTCGAGCATCCGACCCTCAACCGATGCCTCGGTGAGTTCGCCAGCACCCTTTGCCTTTGCATAGCGGGCTTCGATCTTCTCGCGGACCTCGTCGAAGGTTGGGACATCGTCGCCGACAGTCTCGGTGAGAGCCGCCATGGCCTTGTTCATGTCCTCCTGCATCTTGGCCTGGTCGAGCTGGCTGAGCAGTTTCTGGCGTTCCGAAAGCTTCTGTTGCAGCAGGTTCGAGTTCTGGGTGACCGCGGACTTTGCCTGCTCTGCGGCCTGTGTGGTCTGAAGGACCATCGTCTTGTTCTCTTCGACCTCGCGCTCGAGGTTGATCAGACGTGAGGCGAACGACTCGGCTGCCGTGGAGTACTCGGTGGCCTTCTGCTCATCTCCGGCCTTGGATGATCTGTCGGCCATCATCAGGGCTTGACGGGTGTTTATGTTGACTTTCTCCAGCTCTTCCATCGAGCGGTTGAGACGCAACTCCGCCTGCTTCTGGTTGGCGATCACGTTGGCCGCCTGCTCCTTGAGACGACGGTGTTGTGTCTGAGCTTCTTGGATGGTCTGCTCGAGTTGGATCTTCGGGTCTGCCTTCTCACGCACATTCGCGTTGAGCTTGGCGCCCATGTACTTCCACCAACGTTTGATCGCTTTGAACATCCCGTCAGCCTACGTCACCCGTGTGACGTCGTCATCGGTGTGATATTCGCCGTGTGATGCTGAGGTCGTCGGACTTCAGAACCACAAGGGTTGCCACGTACACGGTGGCACCTGCAAAAAGGCCCGCGGCGATCTGCGCGGGTGCCTGTGACTCGTGGTTTCCAATTTGGCTTACGGCCCACATTGCGGTTGCCATGGTGCAACCTGCTACGGCGAGCTTGGCGACGTTGAGTCCAAGACGTCGGCCACCCAAACCACCGGTGCGCACGCGAAGTACGAAGATGGAAACCAGTGCTAGCGCCGTGTATGAGATCGAGAACGCGGCCACCACTCCACGTAGATCGAAGATGGCAACGAGTACAAGGGATAAGACCACCTGCAACGCTGTTTCTCCCAGGTTCAACCAGAACGGAACGCGGGTGTCCTTGAAGGCGTAGAACCCGCGCATGTTGTAGAGCGAAACAGCGAATCCGGGTAAGCCAAATGCCAGCCACGCAAGCACCGATGATGTGAGGTGAGTGCTTGCGTGGCCAAAGTTTCCACGCTGCAGAAGTGCCGCCACAATTGGTCCTGAAAGAACCATGTAGATGACAGCCGCAGGGATCATTACCAAGAGGCCAACCCGAAGACCCTGCGAAAAGCGGTGCCTGAAGGCATCCATATCGTTTCTTGAAGCGTGGGAAGCCAACTCGGGCGTGAAGGTCGTCATGATCGAGACAGTGAAGAGCCCGTAGGGGAGTTGGAAGAACTGCCACGCGTAGGTGAATGCCGAAGCTGCGCCCTGTCCTGTGCCGTTGATGAGGGTGAGCATCACGAGAAACCCGACCTGGTTGACGATGACGTAGCCGAGGGTCCAGCCCGAGAGCCGCGCTATTGTCCGTACCGCCGGGTTGCGCCAGTCGGGGTTCCAGCCGAGGCGGATGCCGGCTGATCGCATAGCGGGCAACAGCACAACAGCCATCACGGCGATTCCGGCCGTGGTTCCAAGACCCACGAGCCCGAGCAGGAACTTGTCGTCGCGGACGTGTTCGAGGGTGAGGTTTCCCCGGGCGATTCTCGGCAGGGCAAGGAACAGAGCGATCACGATCACGTTGTTGAGAACCGGGGCGAAGGCCGGTACGGCAAACGATCGTTTCGCGTTCAACATGGCCGTCCAGAGAGTGGACAGGCCGTAGAAGAGAACCTGGGGCATGAACATCACAAGCAACGGCACGGCAAGCGAGACCTGTCGGTGGGCCAGTTCCAGATCGCTCGAATGAAGGCTGGTGGTGTACGCGTGGATGATGAGCGGGGACAGAGCGGCCGCGACCACCGTGAGACCCACGAGCAGAAGCGTGGTCACCGTGCCGATCGCATTTACCGCGTCGGTGTCGTTTTCCTCGAAGCGCTCGACAAGAACGGGCACCAACGTGGCTGCCAGGATGCCACCGAGCACCAGGTCGTAGATGATGTTCGGTGTTGTGTTGGCAAGGTTGTAGGCGTCGCCCAACACCATCGTGCCGAGGGCGTAGGCGATTGCCATGGTTCGGGCGAGGCCGGTGATCCGACTGAGGCCGGTTCCAGCGGCCACAACGGCGCTGGAGCGCAGCAGGCCTCCGGATCGTGTGGACTTCATAGTTCGGACTTCATGGGTCTGGTGAGCTTCATCCGGTCTCGTCGAGCGCTTGGCGCAGCGCATCCATTTCGTCGACCAGGGAATCCACCTTCTCGTCGAGGCTGGCGAGTGCTGATGTCTCTCCGACATCGGAGGAGCGAGCGGAGAGTTCTATGGCCCGGGTCACCGCTTCGTCGCGTTTTGCATCGATCAGCCGTAGGCGGTCACGGGTTTCCACTATCACCTTGTCCATCCGTGTCGCTGCCGCCAACTGGGCCTCCAGCGCGGTGACAGTCTGTGCCACGGGATCCGACGGGTCTGCTCCGTTTCCGGGGCGGTTGTTCACCTCGGAGAGTTGCCGGGTTATGTCGTTGATGTCTATTCGGTTGCGTGCTTCGCAGAGCGCCTGGCCTGCACGAGCGACCCTCCATGTCTCGTCCACCCCTGAGCGAACCCGTTCGGAGATCTCGGTCAGGCGGTCACGCAGTGGCCCGGAATGGACGCGCCTTGCCGTCTGATCGAACTGCTGTGATGCCTCCAGAGCTTCCTTGACGAATCCACGCCATGGTTCGGTGAGGGTGTACGGGTCGATCTTTGTTTCTTTGGGTCCGCGTGGAACTGCAAGCCCAACGCGTGCTGTCCACGCTGCCGCGCCCACCGCAACGGCGGCGACGATGGGAAGCCCGGTGACGATCCCGATTGAAACCCCGGCACCGACAGCGAGGATCGCTGCGGGGGAGACCATGGCTTTCGCGACCGATGGCGCGAGCAGTCGGTCTTTCAAGGTGAGCTTGGGCATTGCGGCAAGGCTAGAAGTTACTGATCACCGCTGAGAACACCTTGGTGATACTTCGTGGATCACTTGCGTTGTACGAAGCAGCGTTGGTGGCATTGGCAAGTTGGCGCAGCACGTTCAGGTCGGCGTCGGCCCCGTACCCGATCGTGAATACACGAACGGGTATCGCCATTTCACCCTGACTGCCCTGGCGTAGGACTTCCAGCGTTTCGTTCAGTTGCCGATTGTCGTCCGAGATGTTGCCGTCGTCGTTGACCCCGTCGGTGAGTAGGACGACGGCGTTGATGCGAACCGGGTCGAACTGTTCGCTCATGGCCTCGAATGATTGTTTGGTGACGTCGTAGAGGGGTGTCCCGTTTGTCGGAACGAGCCCCTCGATCGACGATCGCAGCTTGTCGCGGTTGTCGGAGATGGCGCCCACCGGAACCAGATCCAGATAGTTCTGATCCTGTCCGGGCCCGAGATTGGTGGAGAAGATCCGCAAGCCCACCTGGTCATCAGGCTTGAACTGGTCCAAAGAGCTGAGTGCGGCCTGTTTGGCCAATTCCAGCTTGTTCTCCGGGCGATCCGAACTGGCGCGGTCCTTCATTGAACCGGACACGTCGATGACGAGCAGTACCCGGGCACCCTTGCGTTGTGATTGCCAGCGATCGAGCAGGTCGACCATGACTCTCGGGTCGGGAACCTGGAGCAGTGTCTGGGGCTGATTTGGATCTACTCCATTTGCAACCGAGATTGGATCACCGATGGCAACATCTGGATTGCCCGGACGGAAGTTGTACTGGAGCACCGTCTGCTGGTTCTCGGGCTGCATCACGAATTCCTCGAATGCCTTTGCTCCGGCTTCGAGTTCGGGAGTCACCCATGGTGCGTCGACGATGAACAGCGGGCTGTCGGAGAAGAGCGTTCCTTCTTTGGGGTAAATCGCAACCAAGGGAACCAGTGGCGGGCGCGGCTGTTCACCGGGGTCGAGGATGCCATCGGGGTTTCCGAGGTTGTAGTCGATGACGGACTTCTCTTCGACCGCCACTGCCGACGCGTATGTCATGACCGTGCCCTGCTGATCGGCCCGGTAGAGGTTGTTCAAAAAGGTCATCGTCATATCGCCGTAGTGCATGACCGTCGACTCGATGTCCGTGTTGTAGCTGACCGTCGACTGTTTTGAGAGGTCTTCCGAGGTGAGGTCGCGGGTCTTGCCGGTGGCGGCATAGTTCTGGGCGATGAGTGCATGCAGGCCACTGGTTGAGAACTCGGGGTTTGTCTTGCCTAAACGGAAAGGACCCCATTCGGGATGGCCCACCGCGCCCCAGCCCTCGGGGTTGGTCGCCATCGCCAGAATGTCGCTCCACCCCAATTGAGTGCCGGGCCAACCGAGCGCCTCGGCCATAGGACGTGGCATTGCGATGACCAGCGGGGTGTTCATGAAAGGTGTTCCCTCGCCCACCATCGGGTCGCGCCCTTCGTTGGCAAGACGTTGATTGAGAATCGCGCCCCAGGCGCTCGAAGCCGGTGACCAGATGACCGGCTGAGGGCCGCTTGCGGTCTCATCCCAACCTTCTGCCAGGGCCGACATGCCATCGCCGGAGGCTTTGGACTTGGGATTGACGAAGACACAGGTGCCGTTCACCTCGGTCTTCGCCTTGTTGAACTTCATTGCCATGGTGGTGAGCAGGTCGATCTTCTCGGGTGACACCGACATGTCGACGACCATGCAGTTGCTAGGGTCACCCAGATCCGACGCGATGTCGTCGTCGACGGCCTTCCTTGAAGTGCAGGCGCTCAGCACCAGGGCGACCAGTGCCACGAGTGCCACGGCGTACCGTGTGGCCGGTCTGAGTTTTCGGGTGGCCGGTATTGCGGGTGCTTGCCGTGAAGTCATCGCGCCAACTCCCGCCACAGATTGCGCAGCGCCTCGAGGACACCGGCCCGGGGGACATCAAAGCTGGCCCCGTTCGTTTCTTCACCGACCTGCCAACCAGCGGCGGTGAAGGCGTTTGTT
>CAYQFM010000108.1:0-7294 GCA_964416735.1 uncultured Iamiaceae bacterium
GTGGTGCGTCAGATCAACCGGCGAAGCGTGGTGTGACCGTCAGACCACGAGGGACAACAGCCTGGGTTGTTGTAGTTGTTGGTTGGGTGGTTGTGGTCGTCGGCTCGATGGTCGTACCTGGCGCGTCGACCTGCCATTCGAAGACGGCTGCGCCGGGTGGATTCATGCTCGGCGATATGTCATCCACCGAAGTGGCCCAGTTGATGGAAGCCGTGTCACCCGAAGTGTTGTAATCGAGAACCATCTCCGCTGTCTGGGTGATGTCGTTGTCGTCCACAAAGGTTTCATCGAGCCACAGGTCGTCCGACACCAGCGTGATCACCCCGAGACCCGGACTGGTGATCGTGATCTTGGCCGTCGCGAAATCCCAACCCTTCTCATCCGGGCTGATCGTGATGGTGTGCGTCGCGTTGTCCAGATCGACGAACAGGGACCCGTTCCAAAGGCTGGGATTCGAGACCAAATCCGCAGAGCTCAGTTCGGGTCCGGCACCAACCGGGACGTCGGTGACCTGAAAAACAGCCGGACCTTGACTCATGGAAGACGACGGTCGATCGAGTTCGACAGTGATGGGCACGGTCGACAGGTCTCCACTCACAGCCTGAGCGGGAACCTATACGAACATCGGAACTGCGAGTGCTGCAATCGCGGGCAGCGCTGCCAACTTCATGATCTTCATGGATTCCATCGGGTGCTCCTCGTGGGTCGCTTGCTTAAAGAATGAGATTGCCCGACATGCTCCAGCGGGCTAGTGGTAAAACGTACTTGACTCTAGCCCTGGTGGCCCACGGCGTCGCACCATTGCCCAGCTCCATTGCTTCTCTGGGAAGATGGAGGCGACCACTCGATCTGTCTTCCAATCGAATCCTCGACGAACTCGTCGCCGCCATCTCCCCCCGTCGGATGACCGGCGAGACCCTCTGGAACGTGCGCGGCGGCATCACCACCACCGTCACCGCAAGTCATCCCTGAGGGACCTCTTCGTCACCCCGGGGAAGTGACGGGAATGCGAAGGTGACGGGCCGCGTCGATCATGCGTTGGTCGTAGGTCACGACCTCGAGAAGTTCCGAGCCGAACTGCTGGGCACTCGCAAGGTGGATGGCGTCGAGCGACCGCAACTCCGCAGGTTCCATGACGCCTGCCGCCTCGAGCACCCGGTCCGTGATGCGCAGGAGTTCGATGCGGGCAAGAACGTCGTTGCCACGATCGACTGCCGCGAGTCCGATCCTGAGCAGTGCACGAAGCACCTCGGTGCGTGCGAGGGCGCTCGACACCAGCAGTTCACGGCGGCGTAGATGAGCCACCAGTGCGTCGGTCTCCATCTCGTGGATGACCAGCTTCACGATCGCTGAGGAATCGAGATAGGTCGCAGGGGTGGAGCGTGTCATCAGCTCTCGTCGGAGCGCAGTTGCTCGAGCACAGCGGATGGTGGGATCTGGCCGGGCTCCAACTCGATCGGTTCAGGAAGATCCACGAACCTCTGCTGCGCTTGAATCAGATCTCCCGATGCGCGGAGTCGATCGATCGGTCCCCGCTCGGGTAGAGGAGCCAGAATCGCGACGGGACGTCCGCGATCCGTGATCTCGAGAGTCTCGCCGGCCTCGACCCGCCTGAGCAGGGCGCTTGCATTCTGACGGAGTTCCCGGATTCCAACCGAAGTCATGTGCTACATGTAGCACGAAGTGTATGAGATGGCAACGACGGGCAAACCGTTCCGGTAATGCCGCATGCCCGGCTCGAGCTCCACCCAGCCGGAGTCGATGCTTCGACGATCCCGGCAGCCCTCTGGACCTCCGGGGCCGAGGTGGACGGCTGAATACGAGATCATCTTCGAAGACAGCGTCAGATCAACCAGCGAAGCGTGGCGTGACCCGCTGAGGCGCAGCGGCCTGGGTGGTCGTGGTCGTCGGTTGAGTGATGACGTGTGTCGCATTGTCCAGATCGACGAACAAGGAACCACCCCAATCGCTCGGATTCGAGACCAGATCCGCCCCGCTCAGTTCGGGTCCGGCACCGACCGGGACGTCGGTGACCTGAAAAACCGCGGGACCTTGACTCATGGAAGACGACGGTAGATCGAGTTCGACAGTGATGGGCACGGTCGACAGGTCTCCACTCACAGCCTGAGCGGGAACCTATACGAACATCGGAACTGCGAGTGTCGTGATCACGGGCAGCGCTGCCAATTTCATGATCTTCATGGATTTCGCCGGGTGCTCCTGATGGGTGACAGGCTTCGAGGATGAGATTGCCCGACATGACTCAAGGGCCACCGAGCAACGTTGCGCCAATAGAGTCGGATTCACAACGGCTCGGCTGAATTGCTCAGCTGGGATGCCGTAGATGATCACCCGATACCCCGTTTTTCATCCGTCGCGTAAACAAGGCGTTGGGAACGCGAATCGCATCGTCCGACATCCATGGCCAACCTGCGGTGTCCAACCTGCAGGTGTTCGAGCATGCCCGATGAGCCGGGCATTGTTGTTCAGCAAATCACGCTGAGCGAGCCGTTCAGCCATGTAGCAAACCGCGTCGTTCGATGCGCCAATCGAGATCGACAGCTTCGGTCACGAGATGGTGGACCAGAGGCGATCCAGTGGTTGCACATATAGCCGGTCCTCGTATGTATACGAGCGTTGCCCCGTGTAGAAAACGACCCCAGCTTTGAAGCGGTCGCCGAGAGCGGCTCGCAGTGATTGCAGCCCGCGGAGGTCCTTCTTCGTGACTCGGCCCGCGGCCTTGAACTCGAGCGCAGTGACGCTGCCGTCATCTTCTTCGAGCATCAGATCAACTTCTACCCCGTCGTGTGTCCGGTAGTGCCCAAGGTCAGGTGCCTGGTCGAGCCAGGACGTCTGCTTGATGACCTCCCACACTGCGAACGTCTCCAGTAGGTGGCCAAACTGCTGGAGGGCTGTCGGATCCTTGCTGGCGAGCAGGGCTGGTGTCAGCCGCAGCAATCGCGCTGCGAGGCCAGAGTCGACGACGTGGAGCTTGGGAGTGGCACCCGCCCGGCTTCACAGTGTCTTGCCCCAGGCAGGGAGTCGATGAACCAAGAAAACTGCTTCCAGTAGCTTCGTATACGTGTTCGCCGTCCGTTCTGGAAGGGCCACAGACGCTGCTGCGTTGGAGATGTCGAGCAGCTGCGCAGTCTGCCCGGCAAGCCGATCGAGGAGCTTCGGGAGAGCTTCACGTTGGCGAATGTTCGCCAGTTCGGTGACATCCCTCTCAAGCGATGCCGTGACGTAGTCGTCGAACCAACGGCGCCTCCCCTTCAGCAGCGTCAACTTTAGTCAGCGAGATTGGAGGGTATATCGCAGCGAGATTGGAGCTGCGAGTGCTGCGATCGCGGGCAGCGCTGCCAACTTCATGATCTTCATGGATTCCATCGGGTGCTCCTTGTGGGTCACGGGCCTCGAGGATGAGATTGCCCGACATGCCCCAGGGACCACCGAGCAACGTTGCGCCACCAGAGTCGGATTCCCAACGACTCGGCTGAATTGCTCGGCTGAATTGCTCGGCTGAATTGCTCAGCTGGGATGCTCAGCTGGGATGCCGGAGGTGATCACTCGATCCCGGGTCGTTCACCCGTCGTGGGAAAACGTTGGAGTCACGAATCGCATCGTCGACATCCATGGCCAACCTGCGGCGTCCAACCTGCGGGTGTTCGAGCATGCCCGATGAACCGGCACGCTCAGACGACGGTGATGGTGAGAAGTTCCTCGAGTCCGACGAAGTCGTCGGGGTTGCGGGTGTAGAGGTCGAGGCTGTTTGCATGGGCGATTGCGGCGATCATGAGATCGGCGAAGCGGCTGCGATGCGTTCGCCCGGCCGCGGCGGTTGCCGAGACCATAAGACCAAAACTCCTGGCAGCATCCGCGTCGAAGGGCAGAGGCTCGAAAGTCGCTTCGACCTGCTGGAGCCGAGCCTGGCGTCGCCCGACCTCCACCGGGTCCGAGGTCAGGTGTGGCCCCGCGCCAAGTTCTGCCAAGGTGACGGCTGACACCGCCGCCTCATCGGGAAGCGCCCCAAGGACCACAGGATCATCCCAATCGATGATCACCGAGGTGTCCAACAGGCCGGTTGTCGGAGTCGTGGTCACAGGCGTTGGTCGATCGCCTCGTCGAGATCGTCTCGGAATCGACGACGATCGATGTGCTCACCGCGGGAAGCGAGCTCGATGAGCTCATGGCGCGGGATGAATGTCCGCCGTTGTTGGCTCACCGGACGCAATTCCGCGACCGGTCGGCCATTGCGCGTGACGACGAACGTCTTGCCCGCGACGACCTCGTCGATGACCCGGGCATTGTTGTTCCGCAAATCACGTTGAGCGAGCCGTTGAGCCATGTAGCGAAGTGTAGCGCAATCCGCTACATCTGAGAACAACCATGTGAGAACAACAAAGCAGCCTTCGCGAAGCTCTGCGCCGCACGCCCCCTTCCCGCGTCGTCAGCCAGGACCACCCGACACCGGGCAAAGCACGCTCGCCTGTGGTCTCGTCGATCACCCGCCCGAACATCGTGTGGGTCGACCTCGACAAACTCGACTTCTCCGAGCGAAGCCCTGTTCAAGAGCTCGATCTGCAGTCCAAACTCGCCCTTGAGGGTGGGATCACCGAAATTGTGAACGACCAGTTCGCCGACTCGGGCGCCATGACGGTCCTGTCGTTGAAACTTCTCGAGGAGTTTGCGAAGAAGTCCGGTTCCTGAGGCCCTGTCGGCAAGGAACCGGCTCTCGGAGTGCTGATCAGGGCCCGCCGACTAGGAATTAACCAATGTAGAACGACGCGATGATGGTCAGCAATCAGCGCCTACCCGCGCGACTCCTCAGTCGAATTCTGCACGGCCCTTGTTCCGTATCTACCGTTCGAACAAGGTTCGTTGAGATTTGGGGTTAGGTTGATGCTGCCCAAGATGGAGGTGAACTGAGCAATCGTGCCACTTCTTTCACTGCAACCTCTGTCAGGCGATGAGATTCATCTGCGAGGAAACTTGTATTGAAATAACGCAACTCGAACGACGATGTAAGTATGGCTATTCCTGATAGCTTCTGAAACGCCTGAGCGATCGCAGGTTCAGCCAACCTTCGAGAAATATACTTGCCTAGAGGACCGTTGATATCTGCAGTAGTGTCGAGAGGTAGACGCGATCCTGTCAATTTATGTAATACAACCTCGAGAGAATGAAGGTCCGACCAGGGTGGCATAAATGAACAATCGCCGATGACGAGGAGAGACGGCTCACTTGGATGAAGTTGACCTCTATGTTCTGGACCCTCACCACAAACCTTCTTGAGAACTCTATTGAACAAGCGACAACTATCGTATTCCGTGCTTACGAAAAATGACTGTGCATCCGCTGTCCAGTCGACATATTCGAGGCGATTATCACTATCTGAGAGTATGGCAATTTCAATCCATAAGTGCCCCGATTCAAGTGTAATTCGTGCATCGGACGACTTACCAGATCGAGTGGTCGATTTGCCGGATGGAAGCTCCGGGCTTACCTCAACACGGTCACGCCCCAGTCCCCGTATGAGCATCGCTTGTATACCCAATTCGAAATAACCCGCGCACCATTGCCTCATGTCGTCATCGCATGCTTTTGGATCAGAGATGACCTCTTTCCCGAATTCGAGTACATCCTGTCGTTTGGAGGTCGGCCCTGAGAGGGAGTTCACCGTCTTGATATCGTTATCAAATTCCATCAGTTGTTGCTGGGTTGATCGTTTCAGGTGAAGCAGGAGTGGAGGCGCGGCGTATCCGGCGGGTGGATCGATCTCGGCTAATTTGTCGAACCACTCCGATGTCGCAACGCGACGCGTTGGCGAGTCCCCGGGGAGCGCGGCCACCTTCGAGCGTGCATCTTCGACCATGGCAAGCCAATAGTCATTACCACCGTTCATCACGAAAGTATTCCCCACGGCTCGGCAGCATTGCTTGGCCGAAACGCCGTAGATGATCACTCGATACACATCGCCGGGGCGTCTGGTAAGGCTGTCTGGTAAATTACCGCGGGTGGGTCCATATCGGTGAGCGATGGCACTGAAGGCCTATTCAGGGTCACGCAGGGGGCGTCATCCTGGATGAGACTGGGCGAGAACGGTGCTGGGGGGCTGAGTGGGCATCACATTCGACGACATCACGGCCGGGGAACGTCTGTCGGGGGTCACCGCCGACGCTGATGTCACCGTCGTTGCCGCTCAGCCCAACGGTGACACGTCGCTCACCCTCGTCTACCGCACCGACTCGGGAGAACTCGGCGAGCGCATCCTCACCACCGACGATCTCGTCGGTATCGCCGTGGCCCACACCCGTCGCTGGTCCTTCGACGCCGACGGCGCTCATCTCCGCCTGGCCTCCGAGGCCCGCCGAATGAAGTGGGCACACCTCACCGATCCGATCGCGGCGGTCGACGCTGCAACGCCGCCCGCCACGCCAAACGTGCCAACCACGCTGACCGGCTCCGATCCACCGGATCACTCATCCTCGCCATCCAAGCACCCAACAGAGCGGTATCGGGGCTGGTCCTAGGTGAACCGATCGATCAACTCCCACATGTTGCTACTCGGATTCGAATGCTCCGGTGACCCGTCTCCGGAGTGCTTCACATCGAGTTGTTGGGCCCTCACTCTTGCCTCGTCATAGTGGTCCATCAACGCCGCCAGCGCCTTGGACTTGAGCACTTTTTCGCATTCGAGCAACTCACGTGATCGACGCTGAGCGGCGCCCGTCTCGAGAGACGCTGTCTGATCGATTGCGTCCCGGGTGGTGGTGTAGAAGTGCGTTCTCGTGTTCAGGTTCTTGGTGCTGCGGGTAGGGATGTTAGTTCGGGTTCTCCTGGGTTGAGGTCGGTGAGGCTGGCTGCGGCGATGTAGCGGCGTTCAGCGGCGAGCATTTCGTCGTTGATTTCGACGAGGAGGGCGCCGACGAGGCGGATGACGGATTCGGCGTTCGGGAAGATGCCGACAACGTCAGTGCGGCGTTTGAGCTCACGGTTCAATCGTTCGATCGGGTTGTTCGACCAGATCTTGGACCAGTGAGCGGACGGGAAGCTGGTGTAGGCCAGGATGTCGGTTTCCATGCTGGCGAGGCGTTGAGCGATCTGGGGTGCGATCGGTTCGAGCTGATCGACGACCGAGCGGAGCTGCACGGATGCTGACTCAGCGTCGGGTTGCACGAAAATCGTTCTGATGAACGACGCGATGATTTTGCGTTGATCGTGGCGGGCGACCCCGAGCAGGTTGTCCGTTAACCGGCCCTCGACCTGACCCTGCGAAGCATGGTCATGAGGATCC
>CAYQFM010000109.1:0-548 GCA_964416735.1 uncultured Iamiaceae bacterium
GTAGGTGAGGATGGGCTGGCGTTCTGCGGGCGGCGTGTTGAGCAGAGTGAGATCCCGAATCCCGGTAAGGCTCATCTCAAGCGTTCGTGGAATCGGTGTGGCGGTCAATGTGAGCACGTCGACTGCAGAGCGCATCTTCTTGATCAGTTCTTTGTGGTCCACCCCGAATCGCTGTTCCTCGTCCACGACCAGCAGGCCCAGATTGCGGAACTCGATGTCTTCGGACAGAAGCCGGTGGGTCCCGATGACCGCATCGACGCTCCCGTCGGCGAGACCGGCTGTGACCGCCCGAGCTTGGGCGGCTGTGAGGAACCGGCTGAGCACCTCCACACGGACCGGGTACCCCGAGAAGCGCTCGCTGAAGGTCTGGAAGTGTTGCTGAGCCAACAGAGTCGTCGGAACCAGAACCGCCGCCTGGTGACCATCCTGCACCGCCTTGAATACCGCTCGGAGTGCCACCTCGGTCTTGCCGAACCCGACGTCCCCGCAAATCAGCCGATCCATGGGCGTTTCCGCTTCCATGTCCGCCTTGACCTGCGCAATTGCCT
>CAYQFM010000109.1:558-7234 GCA_964416735.1 uncultured Iamiaceae bacterium
CGGCAAAGGCGTGGCCCGGAGTGTTGATCCGTGTCTGGTAGAGCACCACCAGTTCCTGCGCTATCTCGGCGACGGCAGATCGCACCTTGGCCTTGGCCTGTTGCCAACCACTTCCACCGAGGCGACTCAGTGCGGGTGTTTCGCCCCCCACGTATTGACGCACGGCATCGATCTGGTCCGAAGGAACATAGAGGCGGTCGTCACCTCGGTATTCGAGCAACAGATAGTCACGCTCGACACCACCGATAGCACGTTTCACCATCCCGCCATAGCGGGCCACGCCGTGCTGATGATGTACGACATAGTCGCCCGGCTCGAGATCGTCGAAGTAGCCCTCGCTGCGTCTTCTCGGCTTCGCCCTTCGGTGTACCCGCCGCCTGCCCGTCACGTCGGCCTCGGTGAGTACAGCCAGCTTGGCCGACGCAAGGACGAAGCCACGTTCGAGGCGGGCCACCACCACCTCGGGATACACCCCCAGTTCACCCAGAAGTCGCTCTATGCGATCCGCCGTCCCAACCCCGTCTGCCGCCACGACCACCCGAAATCCATCGGCGGTCAACGTGGAAATGCGCTGGGCAACACCGCTTCCGTCCGAGGTGGCCAGGTCCCATCCCGTTGCCGCGACGGTGGGCACATCCGGACCCTCAGCCACGGGTGTGACCGTCCAGACAGGAGCGGTCGTCTCGGTGAGGAGGCGGTCAAAAGGCAGGTAGAGCTGCGGGAACGAGCGGCCCTCGGCGTTCCAGGTACGCACAAGTGCCCGCTCCAGATCGGCTTCCTCGGCTAACAGGTCACCGGCGCGGTCTCGCATGCGTCGTGGCTCGACCAACAGCACCTGCGCATCTGCGTCGAGCAGATCCATCAGCACACGATCCGTCTCGACCAGCCATGGCAGCCAGGACTCCATACCGTCGAACGTGAGGCCTTCCGAGAGGCGTTCCCATTGCTCTCGACCCCACGGGTCAGACGCGATCAGTCGACCCGCTCGCTCACGCATCTCATCAGTCAGCAACAGCTCACGGCACCCGAAGAGCTCAACTTCGGCCAGGTCAATCGTCGAACGCTGGTCGGCAACCGCGAACTCGGTCAGCCTGTCGACTTCGTCACCCCAGAGGTCGATGCGCACCGGGACATCGGCGGTAGACGGAAAAACGTCGACTATCGAACCCCGCACCGCCACCTCACCACGGTGTTCGACCTGATGTTCCCGGCGATATCCGAGGCCCACCAGCCGGTCGACCAGATCGACCGGGTCGATTCTGTCGCCCGGACCGACGATCACAGGATCGATGTGATCGACGCGGTCACCGAGCCGCTGCACCACCGCCCTGACGGGTGCAACCACAACCTTGGGAGCCCGCGCCGGATCCCCCAGATGCCAAACCGTGCGCAGGCGACGACCCATCGTCTCGATTCCGGGACTCACCCGCTCGAACGGGAGCGTCTCCCACGCCGGAAACAGATCGACCTCGTCGTCGCCGAGAAAAACCCCCAGGTCATTGGCAAGACGTTCTGCCTCGTTGGCTGTCGGCACTACAACCACCAGCGGCGACCGGTTCGACAATCCCACCAGGCCCGCGATGGTCACGGCCCGAGCCGGTTCAGGAATGGCAAGAACCGCACTGGAGCGACCGAGAACGGCCGTCAGGGCTGGTTCATCATGAAGAAGCGGGGGGAGATCGATGAGCGACATCGGCACATGCAGGGTACCCGCATCGGGATCTACCGCCAGATCCCTCTTGACGCCCCAGAGCCTTCACGGCTTGTATTTGCGGAATGCCTGATGCCCCGATGGTTCGGGATCCCTCGAAACTCCAACCTCTCCCGCCATCGGCAGACATCGACATTCCCGAGAGTCGGTCGTTTCGCGTCAAGACCAAGTTGCTTGGGAAAGCCCTGAAGACCGACGAGTTGGAGGGCGAGCGCCTCGGAAAACCGACGGCTCTCGCCACGTTTGCCAGCGACGCCCTGTCGTCGACGGCCTACGCCTCCGAGGAAATCCTGCGGACCCTGTTGGTGGTGGGTGGAGTTGGCGGAATCGGCCTGCTGGCGTTCAGCTACGTGACCCCGGTGACCATTGCGATGATCATCGTGCTGGTCATTCTGATCTTCAGCTACCGCCAGACGATCAAGGCCTACCCATCGGCGGGCGGTGCGTACATCGTCACAAAGGACAACCTCGGCGTTGTCCCCGCGCAGGTTGCAGGTGCTGCGCTTCTCACCGACTACATCCTGACTGTCGCCGTGTCCATCTCGGCCGGGGTT
Source organism: uncultured Iamiaceae bacterium (assembly GCA_964416735.1). Lineage (GTDB taxonomy): Bacteria > Actinomycetota > Acidimicrobiia > Acidimicrobiales > Acidimicrobilacustridaceae > CAYQFM01. Next base: position 2,824 of record CAYQFM010000109.1, read on the forward strand.
GCGGCACTCTTCTCGGTTTTCCAAGGCCTCTACGTATGGCGGGTGCCACTGGCGCTCGCATTCATCGCGCTGATCGCATGGGGGAACCTGCGAGGGGTGAAGGAATCGGGTCGTATCTTCGCGGTACCGACCTATGCATTCCTGCTTGCAATGGCGATGATGCTTTCCGTCGGCGTATACCGCCACTTCTTCGGTGGCGGCCTCGAACACGTGCCCCTCGACGAACTCCAACGACAGTCGCTCACTTCGACCGGAACAGTTGGTGTCTTCCTTCTGCTTCACGCGTTTGCCTCGGGCGGCGCCGCCATGACCGGTGTCGAGGCCATTTCCAACGGGGTTCCCGCCTTCAAGGAGCCCGCTTGGAAACACGCCCGTGAAACCCTCATGATCATGGGCGCATGCCTGGCGGTCATGTTCCTGGGCATCTCGTGGATGGCTTCGACGATGCACGTGGTGCCAACTCACGAGAAGACCGTCATCGCTCAGATCGCCGAGGCCGTGTACGGATCCGGCGCCCTGGGTCACGTTCTGTTCCTCTTCACCCAGGCAGCCACCATGTTGATCCTGGTGCTGGCCGCCAACACGAGTTACGCCGACTTCCCCCGCTTGGCGAGCTTTCAGGCCGACGACGCCTTCATGCCCCGCCAACTCACCAAGCGAGGGCACAGGCTGGTCTTCTCGAACGGAATCATCGCGCTGTCGATCTCGGCGGCGGTCTTGGTCATCATTCTCCAGGCCGACGTTTCACGTCTCATCCCGCTGTACGCGGTAGGCGTCTTCACATCGTTCACACTCTCGCAGGCCGGCATGGCAGTTCACCATTGGCGGCTTCGCGAACCCAAGTGGCGCTCGGGGCTGCTGATCAACGGCGTGGGCGCAATTGCAACCCTGATCGTCACCATCATCATCGGCACGATGAAGTTCATGCATGGCGCGTGGGTGATCACGATCTTGGTTCCCGTCCTCGTCGTTCTTCTCATGCGTCTCAACCGTCAGTACGAATCAGAGGATGAGGAACTCTCACAAGACGCTGAAGCAGCCATGAGCGCACCGGTCCTGCGCTTCCACACCGTCATCGTTCTCGTCGAGAGCCTGGATCGCAGCACCGCACTGGCCATGCAATACGCAAGAGCACTGCATCCCGATGAGATCAAGGCCGTGCACATTGCCGTAGACAGGATGATTGGCAAAGAACTGAGCGAGCAATGGGCTCGCCTACCTCTCTCCCGCTTTCCGCTCGAGATCGTGGACTGTCCGGATAGACGCATCAATCGATCTGTACTCGAGGTCGTAACCGAAGCCGCGTCAACGGGCGACACGGAAGTGACCGTATTGATCCCCCGTCGGGTCTACCCAAGGTTCTGGCATCGCCTCCTGCACGATCGCACTTCAGACTCCATCGCCCACGTGCTGACCGACGTGAGCCACGCAAACGTGACATTCGTGCCGTATCACGTCCACGCAGGCGGAAGTGCTTGATGGTGATCGAAGGTTCGGATCAGGCCGACATCACACCGATCGGGGCGGTGACATGGCGCACACACGTGAAGGTGGCGGGCCATGTCCAGACACTGCGGGTACGACCCTGGGCCGACAACGTAGCCACCTTGGAACTCACCCTCATGGACGACACGGGCGGGTTGATGATCGTCTTTCTGGGGCGACGTCAGATCGGCGGAATCGAGTTGGGAACCAAGCTGATCGCCGAAGGAACGGTGGTGGAAAACCGGGGTCGACTAGCGCTGATCAATCCCGCATACCGACTCCTCCCGCATGAGCCGATGGAAGCTCCGTCCGCTGTCACCAAACGGGGATTCGTCGGCGGTCGTCGAGATCGGAAATAGTTCGCGAGTACACCAGTTTCGGTGACTTCACGTCTGATGACATCAAGCGAGACGGTTGAACCTGTCCATTGCCGAGTCCACTCCATCGATGATGATCATCTCCACCGCATCGGCTGCAACAACGACCATCTCGTCCAACTGATCGCGTTCACCCTTGGGGATACGCGAGAGCACGTGGTCGGCGCCACGTCCCTTGGCGGGTGGTTTCCCCACGCCAATCCGAACCCTGACGAATGAATCGTCGTGAAGGTGGGCCTTGATCGACCTGAGACCATTGTGGCCCGCCAGCCCGCCGCCGACCTTGACCTTCACCCGCCCCACTGGAAGATCGAGTTCATCGTGGACGACGATGAGGTTCGTTGGATCGTCAATCCCCACGTGTTTCACCAGCGGACCGACCGATTCGCCGGAGTTGTTCATATAAGTCAACGGCTTGGCCAGCGTTGTCTTGTACTCGCCGATGCGAACGGTGTCCACCAATGCACGCTCACGGCCGCTTCGCAAGCGACCCCCGTGGCGGTTCACCAACAGATCGACCACCTCGAAGCCGACGTTGTGCCTCGTACGTTCGTAGTCACGCCCCGGATTCCCCAGGCCGACGACCAGAAAGCTATTCGCCACCCTCATCGGCTCCGGCGCCCTCACCGTCTGCCGACTCGGCATCGCCAGCGGCACCTTGCGTATCGGCAAGGCTCATACGCGATGCCACGCCGATCACGAGTGCCGTATCCGGATCCATTTCGGTGACAACACCGCTGGGCAACTCGACATCTTCGACGGTGATGACGCCACCGACTGTGAGATTGGTGATGTCGATGGTCAGGTCGTTGGGGATCTCAGTCGGAAGAGCCTTGATGGTCAGCGTGACGAGCTGTTGTTCCACGATTCCCTTGGCTTGCTCGACCTCTTTGGACTCGCCGACGAGTACCAGCGGGACCTCGACCTCGACCTGCTCATCGGGGTCCACACGTAGGAAATCGACGTGCAGAACCTCACGACGCACCGGGTCGCGTTGCAACTCCTTGACGATCGTGAGGTCACGGGTGCCATCCACCTCGAGGGTGATGAGCGCATTGAGGCCCGCCTCGGTGGTCAACGCACGACGTAGCTCAGGCCAGTTGACACTGACCGTAACGTTCTCGTGACCGAGTCCGTATACGACTCCCGGAACCTGACCGGACGAGCGCAGACGACCGGACGGGCGGGAGCCAATCTCGCGATTCGTTTCGGCTGTAAGAGTGATTTCCATCGGTGAACTCCTGTACGAGAACGGCGCGCAACCTTACCGGCCGAAGCTGGACATCCGCCAAAAGGGCCGGTACGGAAGGCGTTCGGTTTCACGACCCGTTTGGCCACGGGACGCCTTCAGCTTGCCCGGGACACGATCAGGACTGATTTGCCCCATCGAAGATCTCACTGACCGACGTGTCCTCGAACACTGCGTCGATGGCATCGGCGATGATACCTGCCACCGACAGTACTTCGATCTTGTCAATGAGCTTCTCGGGCGTCATGGGCAGAGTGTTGGTCGTGACGACCTTGGAGATCACCGATTCTCTGATGCGGTCGATTGCGGGTCCCGAGAACACCCCGTGGGTACATGCCGCAAAGACCCGATCTGCACCGTGATGCATCAGTTGCTCGGCTGCCGCCACGATGGTGCCGCCCGTATCGATCATGTCGTCGATCAGCACACACGTGCGACCCGACACATCACCAACCACGCTTAGCGCCTCCACCTGATTTGCTGCTCCACGCACACGACGCTTGTGGATGATGGCCAGATCCGCCTGCAACTGAATGGCGTAGCGTTCTGCCACCTTCACACGACCCGCATCGGGAGAGACCACCACGAGATCGTCGCCGAGCGTCGCCATGTAGTTGCAGAGCACCGGCATGGCCGTGAGATGGTCCACGGGACCATCGAAGAATCCCTGGATCTGACCGGAGTGCAGATCAACGCTGATGATCCGCTTCGCACCGGCCACCCGGAACATGTCCGCCACCAGCTTCGCAGTGATGGGCTCGCGCCCCTCGCTCTTGCGGTCCTGTCGGGCGTACCCGTAGAAGGGACAGACGACGGTGATGCGCTTGGCCGATGCCCTCTGAGCAGCGTCGACCATTATCAACTGTTCCATGATGGCGTCGTTGATGGTCATTCCAGCATCCGCGCTGTGACTTTGGACGATGAACACATCGGTACCACGGATGGATTCAACAAACCGACAGTGGATCTCTCCGTTGGCAAACTCGGCAATGTTCACTTTGCCCAGCGGCACATCGAGCGATGACGCGATCTCCTCGGCCAGCGACCGGTTGGAGCGGCCGGTGACGATGTGCAACTTCTTCTTAGTTATCAACTCCATGGCGTCCCTCTCGAGGTACCGGTTCGCTAAATCTCAGGTGGTCGGTGCAGAAGTGTAGAACGGGCCCGCTCGGCCATCGTCAGCCACACGGTCGCCGGAAACGAGGACCGCATACGGCCCAACCTCGGCTCGATCACCTATCTCCGCATCGACAGCCGTCGTCACCGTGACAAACGCATCGCGTCCCACCCGGGTGTCGAC
>CAYQFM010000110.1:0-6973 GCA_964416735.1 uncultured Iamiaceae bacterium
GGAACAAATCGAGTAGGGCGACCGAGAGGTCCCATGTGATGGAGTTGAGGCGAGTTGGCCTGTTGAGGGTGACAACACCAACACCCTCGTCGACCTCGAAAAGTAGTTCCGGTTCGGTGGTCTCTTCGGTGGGGCTCATGCGGGATCGCTCCATTTCTGATGTGTTCTGGTCTGATGTGTTCTGGGAGTTCTCGGGAATTCGGATTCATCAGGAATTCTGCAGGGCCGCGACGGTCTCGGCCAGCCAGTCCTCGTCGCGTTGAAGTTCGGTTGGCAGATCCAGCAGGACGGTCTGGAACAACCCGTTGGCTCTCTCGAGAACCTTGGACGCGAACTCGTCGGTCTTACACACGATCGCCCACTCGTCGACCATCTCGTCGGTGATGACCCCGGACATCTCGGCCCATCGCCCCGTCTTGGACATCTCGTGGAGTTCCATACCCTTGTCGGTCCAGCCGTGATGGTCGAGTACTGCGTGATAGGTGCGAGTGGAGGAATAGAAGGCGATGTGTTGCTTGAGTTCCTCACGGGCGCGGTCGACGGCTTCGTCAGTGGTGCCGACGGCCAGGAAAGGAGCGCCGATGATCTCGATGTCGGCGGGGGAGCGGGCAGCCTTCGCTGCTCCTTCGGCGACGGACGGGACGATCACCTTCTGCACGTAGTCGAACGTGGCAATCGGGTGAACCCGCAAACCATCACACAGCTCACCTGACAGACGAGCCATGTACGGGTTCACCGCGGCGAGGTGGATGGGAACGTGTGGATTGTCGATGGGGCCCGGGTTGAAGAACGGGTTCATCAGCGTGAAGTTGTATTCCTCACCCGCGAACGCGGGCTTGGTGCCGTTCTGGAACGTGTCGAACATTGCCTTCATGCACTCGACGTACTCGCGCAGGCGTGGGCCGGGTGGTCTGGTCCACGTGGCCGCATATCGCCGCTCCACGTGGCCACGGACCTGGGTGCCTATGCCCAGTTGGAACCTACCTTTCGAATGATGCTGGAGGTCCCAGGCGAGTTGGGCCATGATCATCGGCGAGCGTGGGAAGGCGATCGCGACGTTTGTGCCCAGTGCGATTCGTTCGGTGTGTTCCGCCGCAATCATCAGAGGCAGGAAAGGATCGTGGCCCGCTTCGGGCAGGGTTACCCCGTCGAAACCGATGCGCTCGGCCCATTTGGCGGCGCGAGCCAACTCCGAGATGTCCGAGTTGGGGTTTCCGGTACCTGCGTATTGTTCGGTCTTGGGCGCGGCCATGACCGTCTGGACTTTCAGTGCCACCTCGAGCCCCCTCGTGGGAATCCTTGATCGATGCCCGAATCCACCGTTTTGGTCGACGCTGCGGAAGTCGGGACTAGACAACTGGTCATACTTTACTACCATTTGGTTAGTCGTCTCGGGCCTCGTTATGCTCGGGCGAATCACGGGGAAGTCCGAGCAAGGCGGAGGAGCACTCATATGAGCGACAAGGCCGAACCTGCATCCGTCCCACACCCGGCACGATGGGGTGTGCTGTACCGCAGTAGCGGGCCGTTCTGGGACGCGGTCAAGAACCACGAGCTGGCAATCCAGCAGTGTGCTTCTTGTGGCAATTGGATCAATCATCCGCTGCCGATGTGCCCGAGTTGTCATTCGCAGGAATCCAAATGGGTTCCCGTGTCCGGCAAGGGCAGCATCTACAGCTGGGTGACATACACGGAATCGCCGAACCCGGCCTTCCCGTCACCGCACACGGTCGTGCTGGTGGAGTTGGAAGAGGGACCTCGTCTGATCTCCAACGTGGTCGGCATCGAGCCTGACGAACTCGAGATCGGTCTTCCGGTCTCGGTGGTCTACGAGGACCTCGATGATGCCCTGACCGTGTTCAAGTTCGAACGGGAGGGAGCCAAGTGAGAGAGTACCTCGCCCAGAAATACGACCCGTCGCTGCGGCCGCCGGTCGATGCGTACACAATCAGGGACAACGCCGCCATTGTCGGCATCGGTCAGACTCTCTATTCACGCAACTCCGAGCGTGACGAGTTGGACATGGCCGTCGAAGCCATCAAGAAGGCGGTCGATGACGCCGGACTGAAGATGTCTGACATAGACGGGTTGCAGGCGTTCACCCTCGAGCGCACTTCCATGCCGGTGCTCGCACAAGCGCTCGGTATTCCACACCTGCGTTTCGCAAGCGCCATCAGCTTCGGTGGTGGCGCTGCTTCGGCAAACATCATGGAAGCCGCCGCAGCGGTCACAACCGGTGTGGCCAAGAACGTGGTGTGTTTCCGTTCGCTCAACGAAGCATCGGGTCACCGCTACGGACGTGGTGACGGATACGCCACCTACCTCTCTGCTGCGCCGACTCTGCACTACGGGTACTACTTCCCGTTCGGCCTGTTGACCCCGCTGTCGTGGGCGTCGATGTACGCACGGCGTTGGATCTACGAATACGACATCGATGTCGACGACATCGGTTGGTACTCGGTGGTGTTGCGTGAATACGCCAACAACAACCCCGATGCGATCTTCTACGACAAGTCCTTCACCCACGAGGACTATCTCGAATCGCAGATGATCGTCGAGCCGTTGCGCCTGTTCGACTGCTGCGTCGACACCGATGGCGCTGCTGCGGTGGTGGTCACCTCGGCCGAACGGGCCAAAGACCTGCGTCAGCCACCGGCGTACATCCTCGCCGCCGCACAGGCCGCGGCAACCGAGAACGAGATCCAGACCTCCTACAACCGTGAGCGGATCTCGGGTCTTCCTGACATGTGGTACTGCGGCCAGGAGCTCTACCGCCTTGCCGGCGTGGGTCCGGAGGATATCGACGTTGTCCAGTTCTACGATCCGTTCAGCATCGGTGGAATCCTGCAGCTCGAAGAGTTCGGATTCTGCGAGCGTGGCGAGGGTCCGAGCTTCATCAAGGGCGGTGACAACATCCGGGTCGACGGCAAGGTTCCGCTCAACACCTCCGGTGGGCTTCTCTCCGAGGCGTACATACACGGCTACAACCTGATCATCGAGGCCGTTCGCCAGGTGCGCGGAACCTCGCACAACCAGGTGAAGGATGCAGAACTGGCTCTGGTGACCGCAGGTCCCGGGCTTCCGACCAGCGCAATGCTCCTGAGGAGGTGACGAGGTGGAATACGTACCCGGAATACCGATTCTGAAAGCCACCCGAGACGACGACAACCGTCCGTTCTGGGATGCGGTCGACCGCCACGAGTTCGTTCTGCAGCGCTGTAGCGCATGCAAGCGCTACATGCAGCCACCCCGTCCGATGTGCCCCGAGTGTCGCTCGATGGACACCATCGAGTGGGTGCCATCCGAGGGTAAGGGAACGATCTACTCGTACGTGAACTACACGACCGACCGCATGGCGTATCCGGCCATGAAGGTTCCATACTCGGTGGTTCTCGCCGAGATGGAAGAGGGTGTCCGTCTGGTGTCGAACATGATCGATTGTGAACCCGACGAGGTCTACATCGGCATGCCGATCGAAGTCGTCTTCGACGACATCTCCGACGACCTGACCCTCTTCAAGTTCAAGAAGCGCGAAGGCTGAGGGGGAGAACAGTGGTCAAGGACTCCATCAAAGACCAGACGGCAATCGTCGGCGTCGCCCAGACGGCCTTCTCTGCCGATTCGGGTCGTACCGAGTACTCGCTTGCATGCGAGGTGATCAAGGCCGCCATCGACGACGCCGGCCTGCACCCCGATGACATCGACGGTGTGGTCAAAGACACCGTCGACGGCATCGACTCGATGTACATCCAAAAGGCCGTCGGAATCGACAAGGTCATGTACCTGAGTGATTCCTACTTCGGCACGATCCCGATGCTCAACGCCGTGACAGCGTTGGCTTCGGGCATCTCCAAATACGTCGTCTACTACCGCTCGGCCAACAACGGTTCGGGCAAGCGTGCCGGGTCGGACTTCCGTGCCGCACGCGAGACCAAGGACAACTCCTTGGATATGTTCGGCTACGATTTCTACGCACCGTTCGGGCTGGTTACGCCGGAGGCCAAGATCGCCATCTCGGCTCGCCGCTATTACAACGACACGGGTGCAAGTCCCGAGCAGATCGGCTGGGTACCGGTGGTCGCCAGCGAGTTTGCCGCCAACAACGCCCACGCCGTATTCGGTAATGGCGCCATCACGATCGATGACTATCTGGCATCACCGATGGTTGCGGATCCGATACGCCGCGCCGACTGCGCACCAGACGTCGATGGTGCAATGGCCATCGTGCTCACGACGGTCGAGCGTGCCAAAGATCTGCCCAACACACCGGCTGTCGTCCGGGCGGTTGCCCAGGGAATGACCGGCGGCGAAAACCTCTCCATCTACGATCGACCGAGGCCCTCCCAACTTCCGGAGATCAAGTTGATGGGCGACGAGTTGTTCCGGGTTGCCGGTATGAGTTCGGCAGATCTGTCAATTGCGATGCTCGATGACCGTTACGCACCTCTCGTGCCCATGCAACTCGAGGCGCTCGGTTTCTGTGGTGCCGGCGAAGGAGCGGCGTTCTGCGAGGGCGGTGACAACCTGCGTAAGGGTGGCCGCCTCACGATCAACACAAACGGCGGCTTCTGGGGAGAGGGATTCTCCTACGGATCCAACGTCATCGAAGCCGTACGCCAGATTCGCGGTACTTCGTCCAACCAGATCGATGGTGCCGAAGCAGTGCTGGTCGTGTCAGGTGCCGGAGGTCCGGCAGACGGATCAATCATTACGCGCTAGGGCGCTAAGTGTCCCTTCACGTGGGATCGAGAAGTGAAATCAAGAACTCCCGCAACCCAAGAGGGCGGCGGGAGTTCTCTTATTTCAGGTTGCTGTTGCCGTTGTGGTTGCTGGATACAACAGCACGGGGTAAATGGGCCAATCTACCCATTACGCGATCCATTAATAAATCATTATCATTTGAAAACTATCAGCCGGTATCAGCGTCAAATTCGGATGTTCGTCTTCAAATATTGCCTTTTATTCGACCAAAGAGGTCCACCTCACGATGTTCAACAGAACCCCTGAACAGGCCAAGCACGAAACCAGTCGAACAGTGCGAGTCGCTCCACGAAGGGCTCATGCGTTGCTGGCGTGTCTTGGAGCTTTGTCATTGACGTTCGTAGCTGGATGCGGAGGCGAACAAGCGTCAAAGTCGAGTGCGACGACAATGAGTGCTGATAATGGCGCACCTGTCGACAACTCGGGGTCTGGTGAAGTTCAATCCGCTGACTCTGGTCTTGGAAGTCCGAGCAATCCAATCAAGCGCTCGAGGATTGAATCGGCAATCCCGATTGCCTCAAACGGGATCCTCAGATGGGACAACGAGAATCTGTGCGCCGATAGTGGGTTGAGTTTCTCGAGTTTTTCCGGCCGTTTGGGGACGAGCGGCAAAGAGGCAAACGTTTACTACGAGACCCTGCGGAACGGTATTTTCCAGGCACCCGAGGTACAGATGGGAACACTTATATGCTCCACCTCGACGACTCCAGTTTGGCCGAACACAATCGGACCCGGCGGGGACGGTCTTTCGATCGCATGTCCGTCGGGACAGAGGGTTGATCGATCCACCGGATCGGTTTCTGTCAATGTGGGGGGCGTTGTCGGCCTTGCTGGTGGCACGTATGGAACAAACTGGGATGGCCTGTGGAATTACAAGTTCTCCAATTCGGCTGGGAAGGACGCAGTGTTCACCATCTGGGCGGTGTGTGAGAACCGTAAGTGACGGTGCAGTAGCCACTTTGGAATCGGCGTATTGCGAGGCCAGGCCTGATGGGTGGGGTGTCGGTCGGAAGCTGTGAAGGGTTGTATCCCGTAGATTTGTCGGATGGCCACGACCGGTACTGTCATCCCGTTGTCAACCAATCCGCCGTTACGTGACCTTTGGCGTTACTCATCGGCACATCACGGCAGAGTGGTTCTTTCAACGCTGCTTTCGGTGGCCAACAAGATCTTCGACATCGCCCCCGAGTTGCTCATCGGCGCAGCCGTGGACGTGGTTGTGAATCAGGGGCACGAAAGCTTCGTGGGTCGTGTCACCGGCGTCGAAGATCGGATGGATCAACTCACGATTATCGCCATTGCAACCCTGGCGATCTGGATTCTTGAGTCGGTCAGCGAGTACCTGGCGATCGTTTCGTGGCGCAACCTCGCTCAGACTATTCAGCACGAAGCTCGAATGGACTGTTACGGGCACGTCCAGAGCCTCGAACTTGCCTACTTCGAGGACGCCACATCCGGTGGCCTGATGGCGGTTCTCAATGACGACGTGAATCAACTCGAGCGGTTCTTGGATATGGGGCCGCACAAGATCATCATCACCACCGTGAACGTGATAGCGCTCGGAATCGTGTTCGCAATCATCTCGCCGTCTCTTGCCTTGCTTGCATTCCTACCCATTCCGGTCATCGTTGCCGGGTCGTTGATGTACCAGCGGCGACTTCAGCCCAGATACGCCAAGGTCAGGGCTGCCGCGGGTGTGATCGGCGATGCCTTGACCAACGGATTGGGCGGAATTGCCACCATCAGGGCGTTCAATGCCGAAGAACGCGAACTCGCCCGGGTGGGGGCGGACAGTGGGGCATACAGGACGGCTAACCAAGAGGCAATCATCACCTCTACTGCGTTCCGACCACTAATTCGCACGGCGGTATTGACGGGATTCCTGCTGACGCTGTTCTTCGGGGGGCGAGCCGCCATCAACGGGACATTGGCAGTCGGTCTTTTTTCGACGATGGTCTACATGACCCAACGACTCTTGTGGCCACTTGTAGACCTCGGTGAGGTGCTCGACTGGTATCAACGGGCAATGGCCTCCTGTAGGCGAATCTTCGGTCTCTTGGGGACCGAGGCGACGATCGTTTCCGGAGCGGTTGAACTGCCACAGCCGGTTCGAGGTGAGGTGCGTTTCGAGGGTGTGTCGTTTCGGTACTCGAGTGGCGTGGATGATGTCATTCGAGGAATCGACCTGGCGGTTCCCGCAGGAGAGACCCAT
>CAYQFM010000111.1:0-6894 GCA_964416735.1 uncultured Iamiaceae bacterium
TTGGCAATTGCCCGCCCCGAGGCTACGACCCGAGCGCTTGCCCCGGCGTTGAGCCTCTACGGCAAGTTGTTCGGCCCGTTCATCCGCGTGCTCGATGGTGGCGCCAATCGGGTCGTGCGTGCAATGGGAATTGAGCCGAGCGAAGAACTCTCGCAGGTGCGATCGTTGCCCGAGTTGGAACTGCTCATCTCGGATGCGGCGGCCGAAGGCGTTCTGGATGGACCCGCGTCGACCCTGCTCAACCGCTCGATCCGGTTCGGGCGCACGACCGCGGCGGACGCACTTGTTCCGCGGGTGTCACTATCGGCATTGAGTACGGAAGATTCGGTCTCGGTTCTGGTCGACCGCTCGCTTGCGACTGGTTTTTCACGGTTTCCGGTTTACGGCAGAGATCTCGACGATGTCGTGGGCGTGGCACATGTGAAAGTGGCCCACTCGGTACCGCGGGCTGCCCGCGCCTCCACGCGTGTGGCGGACGTGATGGATGAGATCCATGCGGTACCCGAGTCGAGAGAACTCGAAGACGTGATGGTTGATATGAAGCGGCTGCACCGACACCTGATGATCGTCACCGACGAATACGGCGGAACCGCTGGGATCATCACGCTCGAGGATCTGCTCGAAGAGATCGTCGGCGAGATAGATGATGAACATGACCCGGCCGTCCCGCTGCCGGTGGCCAGACCCATCGCTGGTGAATTACGTATTTCTGGAGGATTGCACCCCGACGAGGTGGAAGAAATGGTTGGGGTGCGGGTTCCGGACGGAGGGTACGAGACGATTGCAGGGTTTATGTTGGATCGCCTTGGCCACATTCCCGTGGTGGGGGAGACGGTTGAGTTCGAGGATTGGACCTTTGAAGTGGCTGCGATGGAGCGCCGCCGGATCACACACGTGGTGATCAGGGGTGGTCTGTCGCGAGATGGGTTTCCTGAAGATGGGTTTCCCGAAGACGGACTTTCCCGGGGAGCCGACCCACGATGAACCCGTGGGCCGCCGTAGTGGCGGTGATCCTGCTTCTCCTCAATGGAGCATTCGTGGCACTCGAATTCGCCCTTGTGGGATCGCGCCGGACCCGTCTGGTACCTCTGGCGGATTCGGGCGATGCGCGTGCCAACAAGGCATTGACGGCAATCGCGTCATTGGACCTCGAGTTGGCCGGCGCTCAACTGGGAATCACAATGGCCTCCCTCGGCCTGGGCCTGACAGCCGAGCCTGCTTTGGCCGGCGGCTTGTCCAAGCTCTTCGGAATGGGTCCGATTTCCCATGCTGTTGCAGAGACGATTGCAGTGATCGTCAGCATTCTCATCATCACCTACCTTCACCTTGTCATCGGAGAGATGGTTCCAAAGAACATCGCTCTTGCCCACCCGGAGCGGACGCTGCTTGGACTGGCGGGTCCCAATCAGATCTTCATGGCCGTGTTTCGACCGTTGCTCCGCATTCTCAATGGGGCTGCGCGATTGTGTCTGAGGATGATCGGTGTGACCCCGCGCAGCGAGATTGCATCTACCCATACGCCCGAAGAACTTGCCGCCATGTTTGCCCAGTCCCATCGCGAAGGGGAGATCGAGGACTTTGCTGCTGACCTCCTGGTTGGAGTACTCGAGTTTGGCGACCGGATGGTGAACTCGGTGATGGTGGCCCGATCAGAGATTGTGGCGGTGAATGAAGGTGCCACCGTTGCGGAGGTGGAACGCGTAGCGGTCGACAGCGGCCACTCGCGCTTTCCGGTGATTGGCACGACCCTCGATGATGTGCGCGGTTTTGTCCACTCGAAGGATCTTCTCGGGCTTTCGGCAGCGGCGGCGACCAGCCCCGTGCCAGGGGATCTGCTGCGTGAACTTCCGGTTCTGGCCTGTGATGCCCGCTTGGATGAGGTCTTGTCGACAATGCGTCGATTTCGTGTTCACTTTGCGCGAGTCGTGGGAGCCGATGGCTCCACGGCGGGTCTGGTGACGCTCGAAGACCTTCTCGAGGAACTGGTCGGGGACATTACGGACGAGACAGACCTCGTTTGACGCCTGCACGCGGTGTCAACCGATGACACTCCGAACCGATGATCTTCCGAACCGATTATTCGGTAAATGGATGATCCATGGCCGATTGAAGCGCCTGAGCTTTGTTGGCAATGTTGCGGGTGTGGCAAAAGAGGATAAACGCAACACGATCGCAATGTTTGTCATATTCAGGTAACCTCTGAACCCATGCCAAGACCCGACCGGGCCAGAGCGAGATCGAGTGCGATGTCACGGGTCATGATTCCATGGACCACGATTCCACGGACCATGATTCCACGGACCACGACTTCGAGGCGGCCCATCGCCGTGGCGGTCGTTGTGTTGATGGTCGTTGGTGTATCTGTTGTGGGGCCGTTGTCGACCGGGGCTCAGGCCCAGACCACGCCGGGACTGGCTGAAGCTCGCGCGAAGGCAAACGAGATCACCCGTCAGATGAGCAATCTCGAAACCGAGTTGGCGGAACTCGACAGTGAAATACAGCGGCTCGATGAACAACACACCGAGGCCTCCGGGAACCTCGATAACCTGCGCGACAAAGTTCGTGAAATGGCCATCCAGAGATACATGGGCGTCGGCAACGAAGTCGTCTTCATTCCCGGAGCGGACATGAATGCTCAGGGTCGTGCCGATGCCATGGTCGGGATCGTCACCCAGAGCGATACCGATGCCATCGACGAATACCGGGCGGTCAAGGATTCGGTGGATCGGACGTCGAAGGATCTGGCAGAGAGAAAGGCGACCCAAGCGGATCGCCTGAAAGAGATGAAGAGTCGCCAAGAGGACCTCTACGCCGAGTTGGCAAAACTCGAGATAATCGAGGCGGAACGCATCGAAGCGGAGCGCAAGGCCGCAGCAGAGGAGGCCAAACGTGCGGCGGACGCCAGAGCACGCGAGGAGGCGCAGGCCCAGGCCGAGCAACTTGCCGCGCGCCAGGCGGCTTCACGCGATGGTCGTGCAGGTGGGCCAACGACAGTTCCCGCGCCCGGCGGTACTTCGACCAGCACATCACCCCGACCACCAGCACCCCCAATTGCAAGTGGCGCCTGGGTGTGTCCGGTGCAAGGAGTCTCCACGTTCGTGAACTCCTGGGGGTTTGCACGCGCCAGCGGAAACCGCCACCAGGGGGTCGACATGATGTCGCCCCGAGGTACGCCGGTGGTGATTCCAGTGAGTGGAACCGTGAAGATCAAGACCGGTGGAATCGGAGGTCTTCAATTTCACCTGAACGGGGATGACGGCAACTTCTACTACGGCGCGCACATGGATTCTTTCTCGGGCGCTCAGGGTCACCTACCCGCCGGAACGGTGGTGGGTTACGTGGGAGACACCGGAGATGCCAAGGGTACGGGCACGCACCTGCATTTCGAGATCCATCCCGGCGGTTGGCCCAATGCCGTCAACCCCTTTGAAACGGTTTCGAAGTACTGCTGAGCAAAAGGCGTCTTCAGGCGCCCATTGCGTGATAGCCACCATCGACGTGAATGATCTCGGCGGTGGTTGCCGGGAACCAATCGGACAGCAGTGCCACGCATGCCTGGGCAACGGCGTGTGAATCCTTCACGTCCCACCCGAGCGGCGACTTGGCGTCCCAAACGTCCTCGAAAGTAGAGAAGCCGGGTATCGAGCGTGCTGCGATGGTCTTTATAGGCCCGGCGGCAATCAGGTTGACCCGGATCTGTTGTGGTCCGAGGTATCTGGCCAGGTAGCGAGATGTGGATTCAAGAGCGGCCTTTGCAACCCCCATCCAGTCGTATGCGGGATATGAAACCTGGGCGTCGAAGTCGAGGCCGACGATGGAACCACCCTCGGTCATCAGTGGTACGACAGCGTCGGCACGTGCCTTGATTGAGTAGGCGGCAATGTCGACGGCCACGCTCACGTCCTCCCATGTGGCATCCATGAACGTGCCACCGAGGCATACCGGTGGCGCGAAGCCGATGGCATGGAGAGCACCATCGACGCGGTCCCACCGCTGGGCGATCTGTTGGTGGAGGATTGCCGGGTGTTCGGGATTGGATACGTCGAACTCGAGCACCTCGGGTTCCACCGCCAGCTTCTTGGCGGCCTTCTGTGTGTGGCGCATGACTTTGTCCACGCTTGTGAGAATCACCTCGGCGCCTTCGGCCTGGGCTAGTTGCGCCGCGCCGAATGCCAGTGAGCTCTCTGTGAGTACCCCAGTGATCAGAAGGCGCTTTCCTTCCAACAAGCCCATTGTTCCTCCTCGACCTCGTTTGGAATTTGTCGGTGTCCAGCCTCAATACTCGAACGACGTTAGGGCGTGGTGCGGATGATATGCACAGCCGCACCCGTAGCGAATAGACATCACGACCCCGTACTCGCCTAATCTTGCGCCGTGAAAATCGGCATTCTCGGTGCAACTGGTCCGGCTGGCAGTGGTCTTGCCGCACGCCTCGCCTCCGTCGGCTTTGACGTGGTGGTTGGCTCGCGAAGCAGGTATCGCGCTCTCGAAGTGGCGGACAGCCTGTCGGAGAAGTGGTCGTCGCTCGGCCTCACGATCGAGGCTGCGGACAATCAAGGTGCGGCCGATGCCGACGTGGTGGTCATAGCCACGCCATGGGACGCTGCAGCCACGACGGCGAAGTCCGTAAGTCGTCAACTCGATGGCAAGGTGGTCATTTCCATGGCCAACGCCCTGGCCAAGGTGGGCCATGAGTTCCAGCCGCTGGTTCCACCCCGCGGTTCCGTTGCGGCAAGTGTTCAGGCTGCTGTCCCGCGTTCGAGGGTTGCTGCAGCTTTGCACCATGTTCCAGCGAAGGAACTCGGAGATCTCAATCATCCTGTAGAGAGCGATGTCCTCGTCTGTTCCGATCACCCTTCCGCTACAGATTCGGCACTCGACATCATTGGTCGCATTCCGGGCCTGCGTCCTCTGGACGCCGGCGAACTGTCGAACGCGGCCCCCATCGAGGCGTTTGCCGCCGTGCTTCTGCAGCTCAACGTGCGCTACAAGACACGCGCTGCGGTGAGGTTCACGGGCATCGACGTCGAAGGCTGACCCGCGCGACCGCTTGTCCGGGGCCACTTGTCGCGGGTCGATGTGATCTCGTTACTCTGGCAATGATGACCTGGCGAGACCAACCTCCGATGCGGCTGTACGACACCGCTCGTCGTGAGGTGGTCGATTTCACCCCCGGCGACATCGTGACCATGTACACGTGTGGAATCACGCCGTACGACGCCACCCACATCGGTCACGCCTGCACCTATCTCACCTACGACTTCCTGCAGCGGCGTCTACGGGATCGTGGGCACCAAACCCGCTGTGTGCGAAACATCACTGATGTGGACGATGACATCTTGCGCAAGGCTCGTGAGCTCGGTGTCCACTACCTCGACCTTGCCGCGGCTGAGACCGCACGTTTCGATGCGGACATGGTCGCTCTCGGGATGATCGAGTCGTGGAGCGAGCCTCGGGCCACATCGGCGATTCCCGATATCCGCGGGTTCATAGGAATGGTGCTGGACCGTGGTCACGCCTACGAGAGTGGCGGTGCGGTCTACTTCGACGTGGGCTCGTTCGACGGTTTCGGACAGGTCTCGAACCTCGGTCGTGACGAAATGCTTGCGTTGGCGCGTGAGCACGGGGGTAATCCCGACGACCCGAACAAGCGGGACCCGCTCGACTTTGTGCTGTGGCAGCCCTCGGCCGACGACGAACCTTCTTGGGATTCTCTGTGGGGACCGGGTCGTCCCGGTTGGCACATCGAGTGTTCAGCGCTTGCGATGCGTGAACTCGACACGACCATCGACCTGCACGGCGGCGGTTCCGATCTGATCTTTCCGCATCACGAATGCGAGACGGCGCAGTCGGAGGCAGCCACGGGTGAGCCGTTCGTGAGGCATTGGATGCACCAGGCCATGGTGCGCAAGGACGGCGAGAAGATGTCGAAGTCTCTCGGGAACCTGGTTTTCGTGAGCGAGTTGTTGAAGAGCTACCACCCCTCGGCTATTCGTCTGGGCATTGCAACCCACCATTACCGAACCCCTTGGGAGTGGCACGACGATCTGATGCCAACGGCAGCCGAGATGTTACAGAGATGGTCGGATGCCAGTGTGTCAACACGGGTTGGTGCTTTGTCGGTCGAGGGCGGACCAGCGCTGGAGCGGGTCCGTGCTGCGCTCGACAATGACCTCGACACTCCCGGTGCTGTTGCGGCGATAGACGAAGCGGTGGAAGCGGGGGGAGACGTGACAGCGGCCGCGCGTCTGCTCGGCATAGAACTGCCGTCCTGATCAGCGATCCTTCGAATAGGGCACGACGTACGGCGAGTACCGGACGATGCAGTAGATGGCGCGTACGCCGTCACGTCATCCGAGTGCCAGAATTGCAGGGCGCGACGGCGCTGGTTGCTGCCGCGTGGAAATGTCAACACGGAGGTGCCGGTAGGCTCGGATCTCATGTCCGACGAGTCCGAGTCCGAAGCAATCCCATCGATGTCGTCCGACGTGGTGACCGTGGCGCTGCCCGACGGTTCCACCAGAACCCTTCCTTCCGGCTCAACCGCGGGCGACCTGGCTTCTGCCATCGGCCCGGGTCTGGCCAAGACCACCTTGGTGGCGGATGTCAACGGTGAAGAGTGGGATCTGAACAGAGAGTTGCCTGACGGATCGGTTGTTCGGCTGATTACAACCTCGAGCGACGAAGGTCGTGAGGTGCTACGGCATTCGACGTCCCACGTGTTGGCGCAAGCGGTGCTGGATCTGTTCCCCGGTGCCAAATTTGCGATTGGACCTGCAATCTCCGACGGCTTCTACTACGACTTCGAACTGCCCGACGGCCGCACGTTCAGCAACGAGGATCTGGAGCAGGTCGAGGCGAAGATGCGTGACATCATCGCCGCCGACCAACCCT
>CAYQFM010000112.1:0-4373 GCA_964416735.1 uncultured Iamiaceae bacterium
CGCTCGGGATCTTCAACGAGGCCGCCATCCAACGGCACTTCCTCGAGTGGGGCTGGTTCCTCAGGTTCTGGAACATCTTCTATGGCTCACTGCACTTCATCTTGCCGGTGGGCATTCTGACCTGGCTCTACTTCAAGTTCCCCGACAAATACCAACACTGGAGCACGTCGTTGCTGGCCACGACGGGCCTCGCCCTCATCGGTTTCAGCCTCTTCCCTCTAATGCCGCCACGGCTGCTCTGTGACTGCCCTCCCCACGGAGCCGGGCCCGGGTTCGGATTCGATTTCGGATTCGTGGACACCCTCGCGGTACACGGGGGTCTCTGGTCGTTCGGCAACAGCGCCATGGAGGGCATCTCGAACCAGTACGCAGCGTTTCCGAGCCTGCACATCGCTTGGGCCTTCTGGTGTGCCTTGGCACTCTGGCCGAGGCTCGAACATCTCTGGGCACGTCTAGCCGTCGCGACCTTCCCAATTGCGACATGTTTCGCCGTCATCGTCACCGCAAACCACTATTGGCTCGACGTATTCGGCGGCCTGGCCGTCATGGGTGCCGGCCATCTGGTTGCAATGCTCATCCTCAGAGCGAAGATTGCGGTGCGCGCAGAACGCGTCGCCCTGAATAGTGGGGTGAGCGCAGAAGGGGTACCGTGAAGGAGCCCGAAACCGGGCGTTTGCGACCCCACGGAGGCCGGCCTCGGCAATGATCCTTGAGACCATCGAATCCCCCAGCGACCTGAAGGGCCTCGGACCCGATGAGTTGTCCGCCCTCGCCGAAGAGATCCGTGGGGTGATGGTGGAGTCGGTCAATACCTTCGGTGGCCACTTGGGGTCGAATCTCGGGGTCGTGGAACTCACGCTCGCAGTCCACCGGGTATTCAACTCACCGGAGGACATCATCCTCTGGGATACGGGCCACCAGGCCTATGTTCACAAGCTGGTTACAGGGCGCCGAAAGGGTTTCGATTCACTGCGCCAGGCCGGTGGAATGTCCGGGTACCCGAACAGGGAAGAATCCGAGCACGACTGGATCGAGAACAGCCACGCCTCCACCGTCCTCAGCTACGCCTACGGCTTTGCGACGGCGGAACAGTCAACGGTCGGAAGACAGCGGCGCGTCGTTGCGATCATCGGCGATGGAGCGCTCACCGGGGGCATGGCGTATGAAGGTCTGAACAACCTCGGACACAGTGGACGCGACTGCATCATCATTCTCAATGACAACGGTCGCTCATATGCCCCTACCGTTTCCCGGCTGGGCGAGAGCCTCGCACGGATACGCAACAACCCCACCTACATGCGGCGTCAGGCGCGGCTGGAGAAGGCGGTAGCAGAACTGCCAGTCGTGGGTGAACGCCTCGAGAGGGCACTCGAGGCATCGAAGGCGGCAATCCGTGAAATGTGGGAACCCCCGGAGTTCTTCGAAGCCCTGGGCGTCCGCTACACAGGACCGTTCGACGGCCACGACATCGAGGGCCTCGAGGAGGCGCTCCGCAACGCCGTCGAAATTGGCGGACCTCAGGTCGTCCACGTGCTCACACAAAAGGGTCTGGGGTACGCACCCGCCGAGAACGACCAGGTGAAACGACTCCACGACACCTCGGTGTCCAAGCCGGGCAGCTTCACGTCGGCTTTCACAGAGGCGATCATTGCGGAGGCGAAGGAACGGCCCGAGTTGGTCGCCATCACGGCGGCAATGCCCGATTCAACCGGCCTGTTGCCCTTCGGCGAGGAGTTTCCCGACCGCTTCTTCGACGTCGGAATTGCCGAACAGCATGCCGTCACCGCCGCTGCAGGCATGGCTATGGGCGGGCTGCGGCCGGTGGTGGCCGTGTATGCGACATTCCTGAGCAGAGCGTTCGACCAGGTCAACATGGATGTTGGTCTCCACGGCGAGCCCGTGGTGTTCTGCTTGGATCGAGCAGGCATCACCGGAGATGACGGACCGTCACACCACGGAGTGCTGGACATGGTGTTGCTCACCAAGGTGCCCGGGATGACCATGTTCGCTCCGTCGTCCTACCAGGAACTCAAGGTGATGCTGCACGATGCGCTCGACATCACCACCGGACCCGTCGCTTTGCGGTGGCCCAAGACCATGGCACGACAGGTCCCCCCGGGGCAGACAGGACACGGCCTCGAAGCGCGTCGCACCAGGACCGGCAACGATCTCTGCATCATCTCCGTCGGCAAGATGCTCGACGCCGCAGAAGAGGCAGCAGACCTTCTGTCCCGTGAAGATATTTCCACGACAGTTTGGGATGCCCGCGTCGTGACGCCTCTTGACCCGGCAATGCTCGCCGATGCCGCAAAGCACCCGTTTGTCATCACGATCGAAGATGGCCTACGCGACGGCGGGGTCGGATCGATGGTGACCAGACGCCTGGTGGAGGAGTCGACAGAACCGACCCTGCCCCGGGTGCGAGTTCTCGGCATTCCGAACGCCTACATCCCGCACGGAAAAACAGAGGCCATCCTGTCGGAGCTCGGTTTGGATGCTCAGGGAATCACGTCGACCGCTCGTGATCTGATGTCGATCTGGAGAAACGGTCCGGCTCGGGCAGTTGCTCCCGCCTGACAAACCGCCTGACAAACCCTGACTCAACCTATGAATAGAACGGGTTGTCTCCCGTGGCGTGGTCAGTCACGTCGATCACCTCTGTGACCTCATCCGGAAGGGCCTCGCGAACCATCACCTGAATTCCGTCCACCAATGTTGCTGTGCTCATAGCGCATCCGTGACATCCACCGCCCATGGTGATGAACACACGGCTTCCCTCTACCCCCACCAGGGTGGCGAACCCACCGTGCAGGTCGAGCATCGGATTGATCTTCTGCTCGATGAGTTGTTGGAGCTTGTCCGTCAGATCCCCCGTCAGCTCGAGCGGGCCATCGGGAGAACGGGCGGGCCGATTCGGGTTGCGGATGACAAGCCCACCCTGAGCCGAGTTCGAAGGAAGGTCGAGAATTGCCCCCGCCAGACGATCAACGCTCGCCTCGGGCACGATCACGGTCAACTCACCCTGGACACTGACGTGGTCACTCGCCGGAACCGACGCTACGGATTCGAAGGAGAGGTCATACGCGAAGTCGTTACCCGTCTCGCCGACGATCTCCACCCGGAGACCCATCGAAGCCGGATCATTCTCGCCTTGACGTAGTTCCAGGACCTTCGTCAGGGCCAAGGGGGTCACCGTCAACACGGGGTCCGGTCCAGTCTCGACCAGGTCTGGGTGAAGTTCTGAATCCGTGTTCAATGACATAGCTGTTCCTAGTGACGATTGTTTAACCGGCGCGAAACGGGTTATCTCCAGCGTACCCGGCACTCGTGGATGTTCGTAACTACACGATGGCCGGTAACCTTCCGGGCCGTGACCCTTGTCGAGACGAGTGAGGACGCACTTCACGAACTCCGTCACACCCGCCGCCATAATCGACTGGTAGAGGTCCACTGGGTCGACGCCCTGTACCGGGTCTACATAGCTGCCCTAGGGGCGGTGATCTTCGTGGCTTTCGCATCCAGTCGCCTTCCCGCCGAACGGCTTTCGGCCGAGAGCACCGCCCGTTTCCTTGCTGAAGGGCCCGCCTGGTTGGGCTTGTTCTTTGCTGCGACCCTGGCCCTGGGTTTACGGTCCGGGGCCCGAGGCGGCCCCCTGGTACTGGAAGCATCTCTTGTGATGCATGAACTCCAGGCACCGGTAGATCGCAAATATGCGCTTCGCGGACCCGCAATAAAACAGCTTCGGTTTGCCGCTTTCGTCGGAGCAGTCGTGGGGGCCATCATCGGCGAACTCGCCTCCCGGCGGCTCCCCGTGAACATCGTTGCCAGCATTGTTGCTTGTTCAGCA
The DNA here is from genome assembly GCA_964416735.1 of uncultured Iamiaceae bacterium. GTDB lineage: Bacteria > Actinomycetota > Acidimicrobiia > Acidimicrobiales > Acidimicrobilacustridaceae > CAYQFM01. Next base: position 3,848 of record CAYQFM010000112.1, read on the forward strand.
ACCTTCACCCTGATGGCACTGGCCGCCGTGGGCACCGGCCTTGTCACCTCGGGAATTCGTGTGCGTTGGTGGCATGCCAACGCGTCGGCCGCGGTTGCTGTCGCATGGTCGGTTCTCGATATAACCACAGACCTCGGATCTTCACCGCTGACCATGTTGGCGAAGGTTGCTTTCTGGCCCATTCAATTCAGCCCGGTGGCAATAGTCGGTGTGGTTATCGCCCTGGGCATTGCGGTGGTTGGCGTCAGGTCTGTCGGTGGGATCTCCATCGAAGCCGCATTACGACGTGCGTCGCTGGTGTCCCAGTTGAGATTTGCCGTGACCCTTCAGGACCTCCGCACAGTCGTCCTGTTGAGACGACAACTTTCCCAGGAACGACCACGGTCTCGACCGTGGATTCCAATGGGCCACCGTGGTCGGCTCCCCCCGGCATGGCGTCGCGACTGGGCCGGGTTCATGCGGTTTCCGCTTGCACGCATCCTCCGGATGCTTGCGCTCGCGGTTGTCGCCGGCCTGGCTCTGGGGT
>CAYQFM010000112.1:4383-6824 GCA_964416735.1 uncultured Iamiaceae bacterium
TTGGCGCGGTGCGGTCCCGGCCATCATCGTCGCCGGGCTGGCTCTCTACCTGGCCGCCTATGACGCATGCGAACCGATTGCCCAGGAGGTCGACCACCCAACGCGATGGGAGAGCCTCCCGGATGACCCCGGCAGGGTGTTGCTGAACCACCTCCCGGCAACGGTTGTACTGACGCTGATCATCTGCGGTGTTGCCGCAGCGACATCACTCCTACTCATACCGATCGAGGTCGTGCGCCAACTCCTTTTCGTCGTTGTCTTGGCCGCGCTTGGTTCCGGGGTGGGGGCGGCGGTCGGAACATCTCAAGGAGCGCCGGACACGGCACATTTGGCAGGCCTGGGACCCGACATGATGGGATTCTTCATGATGGGTCGACTGGCGCTCCCGCCACTTCTCACGCTGCTGGCACTACTTCCCCTACTGGGTGCAGGTTCAGACCCGAATGCAATCGACACCACAAGCGTCGCCAATGCCGAGTCGTACGTGATATTCGCCCTCATGGGAGCCTTTCTCTGGCTCCGCTACCGCAAGCCGAAACACCTGTGACAGACAAAGAATCAGTAGAAGAGTCAATAGAAGAACCAGCAGAAGACCGCAAAGGATCCAGCGAGCCTCCGAAAGCGGGGTTCGTACTGGAGACCCGCTCGCTCGAAAAGGACTATGGCGACGGGATGGGCCTCACCACCGGTCTCGATCTGTTGATCAAACCGGGCGAACTCGTGATGCTCGTAGGCCCGAACGGGGCTGGAAAATCCACCCTGCTGGGGCTCTGCGCCGGTCTCGTCGAGCCCACCGCCGGCACCGCATTCATCCAACAGAAGCCGGTCGGTTCGATAGACGCACGCGCCAGCACTTCGTACCTTCCCGACATCCCGGTGCTCTATGACGACCTGAGCGTCAACGAGCACCTCGAATACATCGCCCGTCTACACAGGACCGATGACTGGGAGCAGTACGCCGACGACCTCCTGGAGATGTTCAATCTGGTCGACCGAGCCGATGACCTTCCCTCCCGCTTCAGTCGTGGCCTCAAACAGAAGACCGCTCTGATCCTGGGCCTGATCCGGCCCTTCAGCCTGCTTCTGATAGACGAGCCATTCGTCGGGTTGGACACTCCGGGTCAGGAAACCCTTGTGGAAGTTCTCACCGACGTGACGGCCCAAGGCGCTTCGGTGTTGGTTTCCACCCACCAACTCGACCTCGTGGATACTGCTACCCGCTGCGTGGGGCTACGCGACGGTGAACTGGCCTACGACGGACCCGCCACAGTTGAGCAGATTCGGGCTCTCGTCGGTGGCTGACCATGCGGATAGCGTCTCGGTCATGACAGACAACGTCTCATATGAATTGGATGGATCCGTCGCCGTGATCCGGCTCGACGACGGCAAGGCAAATGCAATCTCGCATGATGTCGTGGCAGGAATCGACGCTGCACTTGACCAAGCTTCAATGGATAACGCAGGGGCAGTTGCGCTCGTCGGTCGGCCCGGTCGATTTTCCGCCGGATTCGATCTGACAACAATGAAGGCCGGCCCGCAGCAGGCGCGTGACCTCCTCGAGGCGGGAGCACGATTGGCTATCCGCATCTACGGCTCGAGTTTGCCAGTCGTCGCCGGGGTCACCGGTCACGCTCTGGCCATGGGTGCGATACTTCTGCTCGCAGCCGACACACGGATCGGTGCCGACGGGGATTACAAGATCGGCTTGAACGAAGTTGCCATTGGTATGCCGGTTCCCATGTTCGCAGTCGTTCTGGCGGGAGCGCGCCTCTCACCGCGCCATCTCACCCCCGCGGTCAACCACGCAAAGGTGTTCGATCCGGAAGGCGCCGTAGAGGCCGGTTACCTGGATTCTGTGGTTGATCCCGAAGCGGTGGTAGCCGCGGCGATCGCACATGCTCACACCCTCGCCGACAGGGTCGTTCCTTCAGCGTTCGCCGCTACACGCAGCAACCTGCGAGGCGACACAATCTCGCGCCTGAACACGATCCTGGCTGACGACATCGCCGCATTCGAGATTGCCGTCTGATACCGCCCGAATCGTGGTTACGAATCGCTTCGGTGGAAAACGACGACCTGGGGTGAGTTCACCATCACACTCCTGGCCACACTGCCGAGGGGTTTGCGATCCAGGCCACCACGGCCGTGAGTGCTCATGATGACAACCGACCGTGGATGGTCTGTTGCAAAGCCGACGATTCCCGATGCAGCATCCTTCGCCTCGACGAGCTCGAAGGTGGCGTCGGGCACTTCATCACAGACGCGTCGACATACTTCTTCCAGATAAGAACGCTCACCGGCGTGGTCACTTCCGTCGTCTGCGACAACGCCCAAGAGAACCAGTTCCAGACGCAGGGTGTGCGCCCAGTGAACCGCTATCGGACGAATGTGCTCCGAGGCGGTCGAACCATCCAGTGGAACCACGACCTCTCCCAGCGAGA
>CAYQFM010000113.1:0-6763 GCA_964416735.1 uncultured Iamiaceae bacterium
GTCCGCGTCGGAATCCGGGTACGTCTCAATTTCCACCAACACCCAACTCGGCTTCTCTTGGTCCGCGAACCGCACTTCCAACAAGCCATCGGGCAAGCGGCGTGGCGCGACGGTTTCCGCTTGCAGTGCCTTCCACTGCGTGAAGCCGGTCATACCCGCCAGTTTCAGGATCGCGTCGCCGTGGTGTTGCCGCATCCACTTGGCGCTGCGATCCTTGTCCTGACGCATCCCTGCTCCTCCACGCGGTCACGCGTCTCCATTCTTGAAGGTAGCAAGCGCCCATCCAGATGGGAACACCAACCTCGATAACCGCACAATGGTCACCATTGCGGCCGGTCGTAGTTTGACTCCCCCCGGTTCCGAGGTGCGTATGGTTTTCGTCGCCCTGCTCCGACTCCTCCGACTCGTCCTGACCAATCGCATCAAGTTGGTTGCGGAGAATCTCGCACTGCGGCAACAGTTGGCAACACTGCAACGCCGAACACCCAAACCACGATTACGCATCCGCGACCGTGTCTTCTGGGTAATGCTGTCCCGGTGGTTCCGCGACTGGAAATCGTGGCTGGTCATCGTGCAACCGGATACCGTCGTCCGCTGGCACCGACAAGGCTTCCGCATCTTCTGGCGTTGGAAGTCACGCGGGCAACCCGGACGTCCGCCGCTTGCACACACCATTCAGAACCTGATCCGGCAACTCGCGGTCGAGAACCCAACTTGGGGCGCACCGCACATCCACAAACAACTGCGACTGCTCGGACATGAAGTCGCCGAAGCAACCGTTGCCAAGTACATGTGCCGGCCACGAAAACCGCCATCGCCGACGTGGAAGACCTTCCTGAAGAACCACGCCCGCCAACTGGCCAGCATCGACTTCTTCACCGTGCCGACCGTCACGTTCCGCAACCTCTACGTCTTCCTCGTGCTGCGTCTTGATCGCCGGCGGGTTGTTCACTTCAACGTCACCGAGCAACCGCACGCGGCGTGGGTCGCGCAACAACTCCGCGACGCCTTCCCCTTCGATGAGGCGCCGCGTTTCCTCATCCGCGACAACGATGGCATCTACGGTCACGAAGTCGTCCGTTGCATCAAAGCCCTCGGCATTGAAGACGTGCCAACGACGCCCGGTTCGCCCTGGCAAAACGCCTTCGTCGAAAGAATGATCGGCACGATTCGTCGCGAGTTGCTCGACCATGTTATCGTGCTGAACGAACGCCACTTGCGCCGACTGCTATCCGCTTACCTCGACTACTACCATCAGACGCGCTGCCATCAGGCATTGGACGACAATAGTCCTGATCCACGCGAAATCGAACCACCCGAACGCGGTCCAGTCGTCTCGATTCCGATGGTCGGCGGCTTGCATCATCGCTACCGCCGCGCCCGCGCCGGGTAGCGCTTATTCCCATCAACTTCACTTCGACGCACTGGCGATTCACGCCGAATCGTCACGCGGAAGGTGCGCGATGAATGGCATTTCGCGCGAGCTTCGACCTCGCCAACCATCGCGAACGCTCCGAAGTCGCCAAAACAACAACAATCGCCAGTTCGTTGTTAGTTCCATTCGCGCTCCGAACTGCCGCTATGACAGACGCGAGTCGTTCCGACTGCCAGGATGACGTTTTCAGGACGTACAGGCTTCTCGACGGCTATCACACCGTCGAGAGCTTCTGTCCGAACGAAATGCCCGATGTGGAGGAAGTGCTTCATCGTCCGGTTACCCACCTGCGAAAAACGGGATCGTTAGCCATCGCATGGTTCTTGTAGTCTTCGAGAATTCTGCGGGCTGCCGGGGAGATATTTAGTTGTGTCCTGGGTGCGTTGCTGAGTGCCTGGAAGTGCCGCCCAACTTCGGTCGCTTCGCGGCTCAGAATCTGTTCGTATTCATGGGCGATGATGGCATCGATGCGGTCGCCGAGCTTCGCGTTCCTCCAACTCGCCATTGGCAAGAAGGCGTCGTCGAAGATGGCACCATCGATGTTGATGCCGCCCTTGACCTGCGCCCTCGCTCCTCTTGTCGCACCGGCTCCCGGTGGCTGGGTAGATCGTTTCCGAGCGGATGCCTAAGGCTGACGTTTACAGTTTACATCTGGTAGACGAGTTCGGCGTTCCCGGACTGATCGTCGATCTTGATCAGGATCGTGTTCGGGCTTTGATCGACAACATCGTCTTCCAACTTCAGCCAGAAACTTACATACCAAGTATCTCGCAGCTGGGGATCGATAATACCAAGAACGTCTCGCTCCTCTGCGGCGGTCGCGAGCCGAAGACCAGCCAATCCCCGGATCTGGTCATGAAGTTGCTCTTGGTCAACGGCTGACCATGCGATAGCTAGAGCCTCTTGATCGGTCATCGTGTCCTCATCCGAGCTGTTGTGTCAGCGAACTGGATCGCCTAGGCGTTGTTCTGCCTGCCGGAGCAAGTCTCGCATCCGGATAGTATCCTCAACCTTGAATTCCCTTGGGAATTGCTTCCAGTGGTCTCGGATGGCTCCGATGGCATGGAGGCGTTCCTCCTTTGTCAACCTGTTCCAGTATGAACTCCCTGTTGTTGGATGTCGCTCCAGCAACTTCTCGAAGACATGTAACTCTTTTTGCCCCTGCGTGAGCCGGGCATACTGCGTCTTGCCCGCCATCCAGTGTTTGTAGTGCATGAACTCGTGTATGAACTCGTACCAAGATGGGTTCTCTTTCAAGGTGATCCGACCCATCCCAGTGTCCGTCACAGAGAATAAGGCATTGGCTCGCTTGCTCGCTATCTTCTTCGGGTCCGTAATGATCTGTAGCGTAGAAGTCGGGTCGTTTCGGTATGCCCTCCGCAAGAGATCGATGTCCTCTGCGGTGAGTGGAAGTTCTCCGACACCACGAGGAGCCTTTCCCGAAACCATCATCCTGTCAACGATGACTTCCAGTTCTGCTGGGGTGCCAACCCTTCCTGGGGCAACTTTTCCTCCAACTCCTGGGGCAACTTTTCCTCCAACCTTCGTGGCGGCTCGGGCAACGATGACCCGTGACTCCTGACACACAGTTTTGCCCAGTCCCCCGAAAGCCGTACCCTGTCTCGGGGCTTGCAGCCCAACTAGGATTATTTCTCCAGTCAATACGAGCGCTGGCCCAACGATCTGCACTCGTTCGTTCCTCGCATCAATCTCCTTTTCGGCCTCGTACACCATCCGTTCAAAGTAGTCCATCGACTCTGGATCACGCAAACCACGTTGGCGATTCCATGTCGCAATCCATATCCGGGAGAACTTCGCCTCGATTGCCTTAACTTCCGCCTCTAACTGCTTCAACTCGGTCTCCGATATTATCGGAGCAGAGAACGGAGTGAAGTTCGACTCCACCGGAGCCAGGAAGAACCTCCTGTTTCCGTTCACCTTCCCCTCCACCACCTTGTTCAGGCGCTGGCCGATCTCCCCCATTCGCGCGAACGCTTTGGGTTCCTCCTTCTTCATCACCTCAGCGACCTCGGGGGAATACTGCTCAATCGCCGTCTTCCCGCTCGGGTTACGCATCGAACCACGCTCGAGTTCAGTGAGTGCGCTTGCCGGATTGGGCGCCGGCATGTACGGCTCCGTCCGGAAGGCAAGCGAAACGAGAAGGTTCCTTCGCTTGTAATCCTTCAACTCCGCTTCGGAGAACGTCCAAGAACCTGCTCCTTGCGTGAGCGTCCCGCCTGGCCCCGATCGCTGCGATGACGAAGACGGGTTTGGGGTAACACTGCCGACCCCGGCCGGGGGCTTCGTTGCTGCGCCGCCTGTTGCCGAATTGGGTTGGGCCTTGTAGGCGCCTTCCGCATACCGCAGCGCGGCTTTGAGGTCGCCGTAGCGGCCGTCGGGGGCATCGAGGATGTTCTCGACCGCCCGCTGAGTGATCTGCGGGTTGGCATCAAGGCCGGGCTTCTCGTCATCTGAGGCGAGATACCAGGAATAGTCGGTGAGTTGGTAGAAATGCCGCATTGCTTCCGTGCCCTTCCCGAACTGGGATCTCCACGCGCGCTCATCGATCTTGCCACCGCCCTGGGCGGCAAGGTTCTGATACCACGCGGGGAGTTCCACCAGCCCACTCGGGTCAGTCGCGTTCGTCGGCGAGTTACCCACATACCTGAACAGGTTGGGGTCGCCGGCAGCGAAGCCGAGGAAGTCGGCTTGCAGGAACTGACCCGTCTCCGCGTTGTACACCCGCCCCGGCGTCTCCCACAGGCCCGTCACCGGGTTCCAGGTGTAGCCCGTGTAGCCAATCTGGATGCTCAGTGAGCCGGTGGTGATCGCGCCGTAGGCCGAGTAGCTCACCGACGACTGCACCACACCCGAGTTGTCAATGACCACACGCACCGACTTCTGGTAGTCGGTCAACGCCCAATCTACCACGCCTCCAGAATCCTGGATAGCCACCACCTCGTGGAAGGCCGGGCCGAACGCGTAACGCTCCAAGAGCGCGTTGGTCGCGTCGAGTGCCACCCACGCATCGAACTGCTCGTTGCCTATCGCGGCGGGCTTGGCCGGGTCCCAGCCGTCGCGTCCGTAGTGGGTGGTCGTGGTGGTGCTCCCCTCCCACGACTGACGCGTGATCTGCACCCCGAACGCGTCGTAGCTGTACGTGACCCGCTTCGTCGCGGCGCCGCCGTCGGTGGCGCTGAAGCTCGCGGTGAGCATCTGGTTGCGATGATCGTAGGTATACACCCACGTATCGCTACTCGCGCCCTTGCTCCGCTTGGTGACGTTCCCATTGGCGTCGTGCGTGTACGTCCACACACCATCGGTCGAGATCCGGTTGCCCGTGCCGGTCGCGTAGCCGCTGTTGGTGCGGTTGCCGGTGCCGTCGTAGCTGAAGCCACTGGTGCCGTCGACCGTGAGCTGATCGGCACTGTCGTAAGCGTAGGTCGTGCTGGTGCCGCCCTCGACCTTCTCCGTCAGCCGATCAGCGGCGTCGTAGGTGTAGGTGTACTCCGCCAGCGTCACGCCCGCGCCGCTGGTGTGCTTCAGATGCGTCTGCCGCCCCGCCGCGTCGTAGTCGTGCTGCGAGAGCGCCACGGTGGTCGTTCCCGAGAGATCGCTGTAGCGCGTCACACTCGTCAACTCGCCCCGCGCGCTGTAGCCGCGGTCGAAGCGCATCGCACTCACACCGCTGCCGCCCACCTGCTCGCTCTGCTGCCGATTGAGCGCATCAAAGCTGACCGTGGTCACCCCGCCCTGCGAATCCTGCACGCTCGTGCGGTTGCCGACCGCGTCGTAACCCATCGTCAGCACCAGCGCGAACGGCTCCCGCACACTCGTGACCCGCCCCGCGGCGTCGTAAGCGAGCGTGTACGCCCCGTCGGGGTCTTGCGCCGTCAGCATCCGGTCGGCGGCGTCGTAGGTGAAGGTCTGCGTCTGGGTCAGCGCGCCCCCGACCGCGTACCACGTCTCGGTTTCCAGCCGACCCGCGGCGTCGAAGCCGAAGTCCCGCCGCCGCCCCAGCCGGTCCGTCTCGGATACCTTCCGCCCCACCCCGTCGTAAGCATACGTCGCGCTATTGCCCAGCGGGTCAGTCTCGGTTGTGACGCGATCCAGCGCGTCGTAGACCCAGGTGGTGACGTTGCCCACCGCGTCGGTCAGCGACACGCGGTTGCCCACCGCGTCGAAGCGCTCCGGGAGCAGGACAGCCGAGGCGGAGTAACCGCCTGCGTCGTGCACAAAAGCGGCCCCGCTGTTGCGGGGCCGCTTCCTTGCGCCGGCCATCTCCAGAATTCACAACAATTCGGGAAACCGACCACTCATGACGCCAAATCCATACAGCCAGAATTCGGCAACAAATGCGACCACAATTTGGCCCGGCACACGCAACCGCCGCGGTGATCGACTCAAGCTCCTCTACTGGGACGAGGAATCAGAAGGTGTCCATGCCAACAGCCTGTTGAAGGAACGCTGTCAGGGTCGGTGCGGTGAATACAGCGTCTTCTGCATCGAGGTCGCCGTACCCGACGTGGTAGAGGCCATGCCCACGCTTTCCCTTCATGTAAAAGATCACCTTCCCGCCTCCGTCGTCACCGATTGGAAAAGCACCGTGAATGCGTTTCGAGATGTCGTAGCCGTCGTCCATTTCGATGCAACCGCCTGGCCCCCAAACCCTGATGTACTGCCCATTCTCATGCTGTAGTTCGATCTCAGTCGCCTCTTCGACCAGCTTCAAGTATTCGTCTGGAGCGGACGGAAATCGCCCCTTGAGTTCTGCCACTTGTTCACTGGTCGCTCCAGGCTGACTGGCAAGCACTCGAAGGCTCTTGGCTAACGACTCCAACATGTTGATCTCCTGTTCAGAAACCTGGAGGACGGGTGTACTTCACACCAAGTTTGTTCAGCATGTCGTACTGCTGCTGAAGGACCTGCTTGATTACATCGTCACCAAACCCAGCCGCTCGAAAATCATCCACGATGTACCCAAGCTCCTCGTTGATGGCCGAACTCCACTTCCCTTTGCCTGCCGCAACTCGTGCGTCACGGCGGGCATTTTGCAGTTGCGAAATCCTGGAATGAGGAAAGCCCTTGCCAGTTTCGAGCGTGACGGTGGGTGCTTGGCCAGGCTTGTATCCTGGTATATTCTGACTTGCCCATTCCTGCTGAAGCCCGTGGTGTGATTGGAGTCGTCCACCACCTGGCCCGACGCCCTTGGGTACGGGTTGAGAACCAGTGTGCGTCTTGTTGAAGAGGACGTAAGGCTGGTTCGCCGTTGTTGGGGCTACAAAAAGTGCCGCAGCAACTTCGCCACTACACCCGCCGAATCTCCCA
>CAYQFM010000114.1:0-1574 GCA_964416735.1 uncultured Iamiaceae bacterium
CGACGCAGAACCTGTCACGACAACGGTTCGCATGTTCATTTCCTCCCGGAATTCCTGCCGTCAGAACTGCTCAGGCAACTTCAAGTGGGCATGATGTGGAACCAGGCCACTCAGAAGTTCTGCGTTGATGAAGTCTGTGCACTGGGAGCGGTGCTACCGGACATTTCCTCGATCTGACGATCGGTCTGCTGGCGCTTTTCATAGATGAGACGGATCAGCCAAAAGCGCATGTAGCGGGTCAACGCGTAGCGTACGAAGAGCGCGCTGCCGAAGATGATCAGCCCGAGGCCCAAGAGGCCACCGGAGATCAGGTATGGCGTCTGTTCGGCCATCAGCGCGGTACCTGATGCCCCCCACCATCCGATGAGGATCAGCACGATGCCCACTATGGGCAACGCCAGTCCCAGAATCTGCCAATACCGCTCACGGCTGTCTTCTGGGGGCCGCAGGTTCATGGCTGCGATCTCCTCACGAAATTCATTGACACGCTGATTATTGGTTTCCATGATTCACCCGCCCAGATATGCGGCCGACAGTTCACTTTCAAGCTCTTCCGGTTTCCCGACGCGGGTCACCTTACCGTGCAGCATGAGTGCAGCCCGGTCTGCAACACCCAACACCGTGCGGGCAAACTGCTCAACGACGAGAATCGAGACTCCCTCGTCGGCAATCTCACGCACGGTGCCGTACAACTCTTCGACGATCATCGGGGCAAGACCCATCGACAATTCGTCAAGCAACAGCAGTGCGGGGTCTGTTGCCAAACCTCGCGCGAGAGCGAGCATCTGCTGCTCACCACCTGACATCGTTCCGGCAAGCTGTGAACGGCGCTCGGAGAGTCGCTGGAAACGGCCGTAAGCGATCTCCTCGATATCAGCCAGCTTTCTGCCGGTGTAGGTCATCATTTCGAGGTTCTCACGCACCGTCAGGTTGGGAAACACCCCGCGACCTTCGGGTATGGTGCAGACACCAGCCCGAGCCAACTGACCAGCGCTCGCCCCATTGACACGTCGACCAGCCACCACCAGCGACCCTGCGGTGGGCACAATCAGACCAGAGCAGATCCCGATGGTGGTTGTCTTTCCGGCACCGTTGGGACCGAGAAGAGCAACCACCTCGCCTTCGCCGACATCCAGATCCAAGCCATGGATGACTTCGATGCGTCCATACGCTGCACGTATCTCGCGGAGTTGCAGCAGAGCCGACCTGGCGTCAATCACCTCAGCACTCATGCCACCTCCGTATTGGGCCCGAGGTAGGCATCGATCACAGCCTGGTTGTTCCGAATCTCCTCCGGCTTGCCCGAGGCAATGATCTTGCCGTAGTCGAGCACGAAGATCTTGGCGCACACCCGCATGACCAGCGGCATGTCGTGCTCGACGAGCAGCATGGCCATTCCTGAGCGGGCAAGTTTCTGGAGCAGCGCGGCGAACTTTTCGGTCTCATCGGCATCGAGACCGGACGCGGGTTCGTCGAGCAGCAGCACTTTGGGTCGCGTGACCAGCGCCCGACCCAACTCCACCAAGCGTGCCTGGCCGGTGGTCAGGTTATCGGCGCGAGTTTCGATGAACGCT
>CAYQFM010000114.1:1617-6758 GCA_964416735.1 uncultured Iamiaceae bacterium
CCAACCTGCAGTTCCTCTCGATCCGTCCGCGCGCCGAACAGTTCAAGGCGCTGAAACGTGCGTGCCATTCCGCGCTGCGCACGGTCGTGTGGCGCAAAGCCTGTGATGTCGATTCCGTTCACCAACACACGACCCCGAGTCGGTTGCTGAAGTCCGGTGATCACATTGAACAGCGTCGTCTTACCGGCACCGTTAGGACCTATGAGCCCTGTGATGCGGCCAGGATCAACACTCAGATCGACATCCTGAAGGGCCATATTGCCCCCGAACCGAACGCTGACCGACTCAATGTCGAGGAGACCCACTGGCAATCACCTCCCCCTCTGAGAAATCCAGAACCGAGTCGATCATCACCAGGTCGTCAGCCGTGAACGCCCTGTCCACTCCGAGCATCTCGAGATCGGCAACGGGTTCGAGGGGAAACACCCAGCGTCCGCCATTGTCATCGTCGGTCTCGCCTCCAGCCGTCGGCACCCTGACAGCTTTCACCCGTTCGACGGCACCGCGGGCAAGCGAACTCACCTGACTCATGACACCGTTCGGGTCACGGCCGAGGCTCACGCCGATGAGACCGGGGGCCACCTTCATCAGGTTTGCCAGTGCCGGAACAGCATCTGAGATCAACGGGAAAGCCGCGAGCATCAGCCCGCCAAAGAGGGCGCCGGACACCAGCGCCACACCTCCTGCAACGGCCATCAGCAATAGGGGAAGGCTCTGGAGCATGTCGAACTGCGACATGGTGATGTTCTTCTGCAACCCACCCAGCATGGCTCCACCGATGCCTGCGATACCGGCTGACAAGATGAACACCTGGAGCTTTGTGGCGGTGAGATTCATTCCAAGAGTCGCGCACGCCGCTGGAGAGTCCTTCATAGCCTGAAGTCGCCGCCCGAACGGCCCGAGGCGTATCAAGACCACCACGAGCCCACAGATCGAGAAGACGACAGCAGTGAGGATCATGTATGACCTGTCGCTGTCGAAACGAAGGCCGAAGATATTGAAGCGGTCGACGCCCCGCGATCCGCCGGGGAAGAACCTCTCCTGTTTGAACACCACCCGGTCCATCAACACCGCAAACGCCATTGTCGACAGGGCCAGATAGATGCCTCGCAGACGCAGCGCTGGCAACGCCACCAATGCGCCAACCGCACCGGCAAGGGCGAAGGCCGCCACGAGTCCCAGGGGATTTCCGCCACCTCCCCATTGCGACATGGCGTACGCACCCAACCCAGCAAAGCTCATCTGTGCCAATGAGATCTGGCCGCCATAACCGGTAAGCGGCACCAGCGACAGCATGATGATTGCCCACGCCAAACCTTTGGTCCATGTGATCATCGGAGCCGGGCTGAGGAATCCAGAAACCAGGGACACAACCGCAATGAAGACGGCGGCACCAATGAGCGAGTTTTTCATCGTCGGCCGCGGAACCTTCTCACGGGACCGCACCAGTCCGTACGCTCGAAGCGGCGCCTGTGGGAGGATCAGCAGGACGACGAACAGCATGAGGACCGGGATCGACATGCGGACGGAGTTGACGAGGTCCAAGCCGGTGGGAATCCATGACGGGTTCTCCGGCAGGTATCCGACGGCGTAGGACTCGGCGAGTCCAAGGATGACTGCACCCAAGAACGTGAAGGGCAGGCTCGTCAGACGACCGACAATTGCCGCCGCGTATGCGTTGATCACGAGCAACGTCAGCGACATCACCTCGAGACCGAACTTGTCGGCAACGAGAATGCCGCCCAATGCGGCGAGCGAAGAACCAAGCGCCCAGGAAACAGTTGACGAACGGTTGGGTCGACCTCCGTTCAACTGGACCAGGTCACGGTTGGATACGACGGCCCGCATCGACAGGCCTATGCGCGTCTGGTACAGGAACAGACGTAGGCCCACCGCAACAAGCAGGGCGATAATGACCGTCACGATCTGATGCCAAGAAACGGATACGTCTCCCAGATGGATCGCTTTGGAACCAAAGAAAGGCTTCACAGAACGCGCTGTGTTGCTCGACCAAATGATCGGCACAAGCGCGACCATGCCGAACAGGAGACCTATTGGTACAACGGCTCGGGTGACCTCCGAAGCACCCTCGAGCCCACGCATGATCACGCGGTCGATGAACCACCCGAAAAGCGGGGCAATCACCACCAGAATGAACACGATCGTCGGAATGGTCGGGAGACCCCATTTCACATGGAGTTGCCAGTAGGTGAAGGCACCCGCCATCCCAACCGCACCGTGGGCGAAGTTGAAGATCCCTGATGTGGTGTACGTGACCACGAGGCCACTCGCCCCGATCGCATAGATCGAGGCGGTGACCAGGCCAAGGATCGTGAAGGTCGTGAAATCCCGCATCGTCGGCATCCCCTACCCGCGCCCGATCACTTCTTCCGAGCCCCTACCGAAATATCGGCCTTGATGTCCACGACGCTGTCAGGCAGGCAGGCATAGCCACCACCCTGCTCGTACACTTCAGCGTCCTCTTTCTTGGTCGGGAAGGCCCGGACGAACTTGCCGTCCTCGACCCTCATCATGATCACGCATGCTCCACGTTCATGGGAGCCGGGGTTGGTCGGTTGGTGTAGCCCGCCACCGGTCCAGTCCTTGACATTCGAAATGCGGTCCACCAGACCCTGTCGTGTCACCTCTGAACCCATGTCCTTGACCGCCTGGGCCCACAGAAGTGCCGCCGACCAGCCCTGCGCACCAAGCAGGGTCGGCTCAGCCCCACTGGGACCATATTGGCGGACGATATCCATGAATTGCTGGGTCGCAGGATTCTGATCGGCCTCTTCGAATGGCCACATCGTGATACGAACCAATGTGCCGTTAGCAACGTCACCGGCCATCTCCGGATACTTCACGTCGTAATAGTTCGATTCGAGCTCGATGACAGCGGGCTTGAAGCCCTGCTGGGCCATCTCCTTCTGCATGGGAACGATTTCTTCATAGGTGGCGGTGAAGTTGATGTATTGGACATTCTTGTTCTTCATTGCCAACACAAGAGGCGCCCAGTTCGTCTCGGGCAGGTTCGTGTCTTGGATGTACGTGAAGTCAAACCCGAGTTGCCTGTATGCCTCGACCAGACGATCACTCTGGATCTTCGTGGTTGACACGGCGGTACGCAGTGCAGCGGCGCTGGTCAGCGCTTCGGGGTACTTCTCTTTGATCCACAGTGCGGACCCAACCGGATAGGTATTGGTTGGATTCGGCAAGGGCTCGAAGGTGAGATCGGCCCACGTCTGCTCGGCGTTCACCGCTGCCGCGGGAACATTCACCAGATCGCAGTCGACCTGTGTCTGGGCACCCGTGTTGTCCATGACGGCGAGGCCACCGACCAAAGCGAAGGAGTCCTTGCACGCCTGGGTTACGACCTCCTGGTAAGAGAAGAGCTTTGCATCACCGAGGATCACCTTGATCTTTCGACCGTTGATGCCCCCCTGTTCGTTGCACCACTTCCCAAACGCCTCCATCGAATGATGGATGCCGACATTGAGGCCCGGGATGTATCCGCCGGGGTCTGCCACGGCTGTGATGGTGATCTCATCATCGGTCACGCCCACATCGGTGGCTCCGCTGGCGTCGCCGGGTCCACACGGTGATTCGATATCACCGAACTTTCCATCACCCGGGGCACCACCGCCTCCGTTGGAGGAACCACCGCCCTCACTGGGCGCGGCCTTCGCGATCTCCTCGTGCGACAGTCGACTTCCACACGCGCCAGCTACCAACGTGACCACGAGTGCAACGACGACCACGGCGTGGTTCTTGAGCTTCAATGTTCCCCCTAACACCGATGGGACCGATGTCCTATGTGACATCCGTCCCTTACCGGGACCAACGGGCCGAAACACTAGCAGGACCGCAGCGGGGAATGGTCAAGGGTTTTTCACAAAAAAGCCATCGTCAGCGCTTTCTGGCGCCCTTCGACGGGTCTCCCGGAATGGGCAGAACGCTTGCGGGGTCACACGCATACCCATTGCCCTGTTCGTAGACGTCACGGTCGTCATCGGCTTTGGGGTATTCACGGACGAACCCATTCTTGTGAACCGACATCATGATGAAGCACGAACCGCGCTTGTGCGATCCGGGGTCAGAGGGTGGATGCAACCCTCCGGCGGTCCAGTCATGAACCTTTGAAATCTCATCGGCCACGCCCTTGCGCGTAACGTTCGAGCCGAGTGCTTTCACGGATTGTGCCCACAGGAGAGCGGCCGACCAGGCCTGCACACCCAGAAGTGCGGGTTGCGCTCCCGGAACACCTTGTTCGAGGGCCCGCATGTACGCGGCCGTTGCCGGGCTACGGTCGACTTCCTCGAACGGCCAAATCGGAATACGCACCAGAGTCCCCTCGGCATAGTCGGCCGCCTGTTTCAGGTAGTTGTCGTCATAGAAGTTCGCTTCAAATTCCACGACGGCTGGTTTGAAGCCCTGCTGCGCCATTTCCTTCTGCATGGGAAGCGCCTCCTCCCATGTGATCGTGAAGGTCAGGTACTCGATTGCCGCGTTCTTCATGGCAAGCACTATCGGTGCCCAGTTCGTCTCGGGAAGATTCGTGTCGCGCACGAATGTGAAGTGGTAACCAATTTGTTCATATGCGGCTATCAATCTGTTGCTCTGATCCCGCGTGGTAGAAACGCCGGGTCGTAAGGCCGCAGCGGCGCTGAGCACCTCAGGGAACCGAGAGGCAATCCACTTACCCGAGCCAGCCGCATAGTCGGTGGTGGGGTTCGGCAGCGGTTCGTATGTGAGATCCGCCATCGTCTGTTCTGGACTCACGGCTGCCGCGGGGATGTTGATGAGGTCACAGTCCACCTGGGTCTGTGCCCCCATCACGTCCATGCCGCCGATCCCACCCACCAGGGCAAACGAGTCCTTACACGCACCCGCAACGACTTCCTGATAATCGAACAACTTGGCATCGGCAAGCTTCACCCTCACCGTTCGACCGTTGATCCCGCCCTGGCCGTTGCACCATTTCTCGAAAGCCTGCATTGCCTCGAACACGCTCTTGTTGAGGCCGGGGATGGGTCCACCGGGGTCCGCGATCGTGGTCACCACAATCTCTTCGTCGGTCACCCCTGTATCCGTGGTGCCGCTGGCATCACCAGGACCACACGGCGATTCCAGTGTTCCGAACA
>CAYQFM010000115.1:0-729 GCA_964416735.1 uncultured Iamiaceae bacterium
CCGATGCTTGGGGCGGGTACCCTGAAGCGCGTCGGCGACTGCTGGCGTCCGCGTCGAAACGACAACTTCGCAATCTCGTCGTGACGAGTGGGGACGTACACTCGTTCTGGGTCAATGAGATCCGTGGTGATGGAAATCGATCTGCGGGTACAGAGTTCGTGACGTCATCCGTCGCGATGGCATGTTGTTGGCTGTTGGCAGCCACATCACTCTGATGGACGGCGAGGAACCCATGGAGATGACCGTGCGTTACCGCACCGTGGGCGATGCAAGCTGCACCGGAGCGGTGGAGTCGGGCGCAGCGGATGCCTCGGCGGTGGTTGCCGAGGTGGCTGCCAGTCGCATCACCGAACGAGGGGCCACCAGAGCAGACGACCGTTTCAGCGAGGCGGCCATGGAAGACCGCAAGAAGGATGGGTACTTCTGATGGGTGAGCTACTGCGCTTTGCCACCGCCGGGTCGGTCGACGACGGCAAGAGCACCCTCATCGGACGGTTGCTGTAGGACTCTAAGGCGGTTTTCGAGGACCAACTCGATGCCGTTGAGGCGGCGCTTCCCGCCTGGGGTACCCTGGCTTCGGCGGAGGCGGCGAACCAGGTGATGTTGTTCTCCTATCTCCGTGCGGGACGCTGGTCCAAGGCGGGGGATGCGGTCAAAGCGCACGACTACTTCCTCCAGGCACAACACCAGGCGGCGGAGATCATGGAAATCTTTCCCGAGGCGCCTGTT